>JAURGS010000224.1 GCA_030833685.1 Rhodoferax sp.
GCCACGCTTGCGCACGGTGTCATCCATCGCAACAGCCCGCACCAGCCAGCGCATGCCATTCACATCCTCCATACCAAAGTCACCTGCACGCGTGGGCAGATCTGCACCAAAGCTCACATAGTCGGCCACGGGCACGCGCTGGCCCTTGACTTTCAGCGGCTCAGGCACCATGGCCATCACCAGCGGGTCATCCCGGTTCAATATTCGTACCGTGTGTTGCCCGAAGATGGTCGCTTTAGCGTTGGCATAGGCTTGCATCGAGCCGTGCCAATCCAGGTGATCCTCACTGAGATTGAGAACCGTGGCAGCGTAGGGCTCAAAGCCCGTCTCGCCGTCAAGCTGAAAACTCGATAACTCCAGCACCCAGGCCTGTGCCAGCTCCTGCGCATCCATCTGAGCGGCCAGGGTATCAAGCAAAGTCGGCCCGATGTTGCCGGCCACGGCCACCGCCTTGGCGCAACGCGAGAGCAACTGGCCAGTCAAGGCTGTGACCGTTGTTTTGCCGTTGGTTCCGGTGATGGCCAGCACCTCAGGCGCGTAGGCTTGGCTGTCTTCCAGGTAGGCCAGCGCCTGGGTAAAGAGGCCCAATTCGCCGCAAACCCACAGGCCAGCAGCCTGCGCCGCCTGAACCACTGGCGCTATTTGCGCCGGGCTCAGCCCTGGGCTTTTGAACACCGCTTGCACTGTGCCTTCACCGAGCAATTGCGCAGTGAATTCACCCCCAACAAAACGCGCAGTCGGTACGGCGCTGTACAGCTGTGCAAGCCGCGGTGGCTCTTGGCGCGTGTCGGCCACTACCACCTGTGCGCCTTGGCGCGCGCACCAGCGCGCCATCGACAGCCCCGAGGCCCCGAGGCCCAGAATCAGCACAGTTTTCTGATCAAGCAGTTGCATCTTCAGCGCAGCTTCAGGGTTGACATACCCACCAGGCACAGCAGCATGGTGATGATCCAAAAGCGAATCACCACCTGGGTTTCTTTCCAACCGTTCTTCTCGAAATGGTGGTGTAGCGGGGCCATGGCGAACAATCGTCTGCCTTGCCCATAGCGCCGACGGGTGTACTTGAACCAGGAGACCTGCAGCATCACCGACAAGGCCTCAACCACAAAGATGCCACCCATGATGGCCAACACAATTTCCTGGCGCACGATGACCGCAATCGTCCCCAGGGCACCCCCGAGCGCCAGCGCGCCAACATCACCCAGAAAAACCTGCGCAGGGTGTGCGTTGAACCACAAGAAAGCCAGGCCAGCACCCGACATGGCGCCGCAAAAAATCAACAACTCGCCGGTGCCCGGTATATGAGGCAAAAACAAGTAGCGCGAGAACACCACATTGCCAGTGAGGTAGGCCATCAGGCCCAAGCAGCTGCCGACCATGATCACCGGCATGATGGCCAGGCCATCCAGACCATCGGTGAGGTTCACCGCATTGCTGGAGCCCACGATCACCAGGTAAGACAACACGACAAAACCAAACACGCCCAGCGGGTAGCTGATTTCCTTGAAGAAGGGGACCAGCAGGCCTGCGCGTGGCGGCAGGCTCAGGTCAAAACCAGACTGCACCCAAGTGAAGAACAACTCCAGCACGCGGTAGTTGGACGACTCCGAAATCGCAAACACCAAATACAGCGCCGCGATCAGTCCGATGATCGACTGCCACAGGTACTTCTCGCCCGAGGGCATGCCTTCAGGGTCTTTATTGACCACCTTGCGCCAGTCGTCCGTCCAGCCGATGGCGCCAAAGCCAAAAGTAACCAGCAAAACAATCCACACAAAGCGATTGGTCCAGTCAAACCACAGCAAGGTCGACACACCAATGCACAACAGCACCAGGGCGCCACCCATCGTGGGTGTGCCCGACTTCACCAAATGCGTCTGCATGGCGTACTCACGCACAGGCTGGCCGATCTTCAATGCAGTCAGTCGCCGAATCACCCAGGGGCCAGCGGCAAGACCAAACAGCAGGGCTGTCATGGCGGCCATGACCGCACGAAAGGTTTGGTATTGAAAAACGCGCAGAAAACCCAATTCAGGCGAGATTGACTGCAACCATTGCGCCAGCCAGATCAGCATGTCAGACTCCTTGCCTTATCAGCCACTGGCGCCGAGGCGGCCACCAGCGCCTGCACCACCCGCTCCATCTTCATAAAGCGCGAGCCTTTGACCAGCACACTGCCCGCCTGATCCAGGCATTCGATTGCAGCAGTGCTCAGTTTCTGGACGTCGTCGAAGTGCTGCCCTGCGCCAAAAGCCTGTGCGGTGCTTGCCGACAGCGCGCCCAGACACATCACCCAGTCAACTCCCCGCGCCTTGGCATAAGCGCCCACCTCGGCGTGAAGTGCCAGGCCCTGCTCACCAACCTCACCCATATCCCCCAGCACCAGCAAGTGTGGCCCTGGCAAACTCGTCAGCACATCAATTGCGGCGCGCACCGAATCGGGGTTGGCGTTGTAGCTGTCATCGACCAGCGTCACTGCCCGGTCTTGGTGGTGCAAGACCAGGGTCCGCGATCGGCCCTTGACTGGCTCAAACGCCGACAGGCCCTGCGCAATGGCCGGCGTTGGCACACCCGCAGCCAGGGCACAGGCAATCGCCGCCATGGCGTTTTTCACGTTGTGTGCACCGGCCTGGTTGAGCCGAACTGCCAAGACGCCCTCAGGGGTTTGCACCGACAACTGCCACGCATCCACCTGCCAGCAGGCCTCTAGGGGATAGACCTGAGCCTGTGCATGCGCACTTGCGGCAAATTCAAGCCGGGCTCGATTGGCAGCCAGATCACGCCACACCGGCGCAAATTCATCGTCTGCAGGAAAAACTGCCACGCCGTTTTGCGCCAAGGCTGATATCACAGCACCGTTTTCAAGTGCCACCGCCTTGACGCTACCCATGAATTCCAGATGTTCGCGCTGCGCGTTATTGACCAACGCCACTGTCGGCTTGACCATGGCAGCCAACACGGCAATTTCGCCGGGGTGGTTCATGCCCATCTCCAACACGGCCAGGCGATGCTCTGGGCGCAGGCGCAGCAGCGTGAGCGGCACGCCAATGTCGTTATTGAAATTGCCCTCTGTGGCCAGTGCTGCGGGTCCCACATGGGCGCGCAAAATGCTGGCCACCATTTGCGTGACCGTGGTTTTTCCGTTGCTGCCAGTCACAGCAATCACAGGCAGAGCAAACTGGGCTCGAAACGACGAGGCCAGACGGCCCAATGCCGCTCGTGTGTCGCTTACCTCGATGCCTGCAAAGCCCAGCGATTGCAGATCTGCAGCAGCGCGGGCGCCTTGGACCACAGCAGCGGCAGCGCCTGCGGCCTGCGCCTGTGCCAGCATCGTGTTGGCATCAAAACGCTCGCCTTTGAGCGCCACGAACAAATCCCCTGGCTGCAAGCTTCGGGTGTCGGTGTGCACGCGCTCAAGCACGGTAGCAGCCTGCTTGGTGTCGCCCAGGCTTTGGCCCAGCCACTGCGCCGCCTGCCCTAAGGTCATGCAGGCACTCATGACGAAGCTCCTGCCGACACTGCCATGCCCCACAGCGCCTGCACGCAGGTCAAATCAGAAAATGGTCGACGTTCGCCCTTGATTTCCTGGTAGTCCTCGTGCCCCTTGCCCGCAATCAGCACAACATCCTGTGGCGCGGCGCGCTCCAAGGCCTGCGCGATGGCTGCGCCACGCTCAAGCTCGACCATCACATCGGGCACGCCACCTGTGCCCAGCAAAATTTGGCTGACGATCACATCGGCAGACTCGCTGCGCGGGTTATCGCTGGTGAGCATCACCCGGTCCGCGTGACGCGCGGCCACAGCACCCATCAGCGGGCGCTTGGCCGCATCGCGGTCACCACCGCAGCCAAAGACGCACCACAGACGACCACCGCGCTGCTGCGCCATCGGCCGCAGCGTCTGCAAAGCCTGAGCCAGCGCATCTGGGGTATGGGCGTAG
>JAURGS010000225.1 GCA_030833685.1 Rhodoferax sp.
AGGCGGTGGCTGCACGCCAGACGCTGACCTACATGCAGCAGATTTACGACGCTGCACAGGCCAGCGCAGAGCTGGCTCGGCGGATGCTCGCAGTGGGCAATTTCAGTAAATTGCAAAGAGCGCGTCAGCAGTCTTTTTATGCCGATGCAGCCATTGGGCTGGCAGGTGCACATCACGAAGTGACTGCCAGCCAAGAGGCGCTGGTGCGTGCCCTGGGCCTGAGCAGTGATCAGGCACTACAGCTGAAACTGCCTACGCGGCTACCCGATTTGCCAGCCCAGCCCAGAGACCCCGGCTCGGTGAGCAAGACCGTCAACGCGCAGCGACTGGACATCAGGCTGGCCAAGGCTGGGCTGGATGCCGCGCTCAAGGCGCAGGGCGTGTCCGCGTTGACGGATGTGATGGACATCGAGCTGGGCGTTGGCCGGGATACCGCGTTTGACAACGACGCGGGGACCCGCTCCACCAGCCGGGGTGTGGAGGTCAGCGTCAGCCTGCCCGTGTTCAATTGGGGTGGTCTGCGCCGCCAGGCCATGGGCGCTCAAACCTTGGCTGCGGCGAACCACTTGGAATCGACCATTCGAGCTGCAGGCTCCAACCTGCGTGAGAGTTATTCGGCCTACCGGACTGCCCATGACATTGCCCGCCATTACCGAACCGAGATCTTGCCGCTTAAGCAGCTGATTGCCGATGAAAATTTATTGCGTTACAACGGCATGATCATCGGGGTGTTCGAGCTGCTGGCAGAAAGCCGCAACCAGATCGCAAGCGTGATGGCATCTATTGCGGCTGAGCGGCAATTTTGGTTGGCCAATGCAGACCTCCAGGCCGCTGAGCTGGGAAGGCCTGGCTTGAGTGTGCTGGGTTGGGGTTCGGGCATGCAAAGTGAGGGTGGCGATGCTGCGCATTGATGATCAGATAGGTAGTCCAGTTTTGGCTTGGACAGGCAGCGGCCCGGTCCTGCAAACTGTGGGGGTACGAGCATGAATTCCCGGCGGCGATTCATGCAAGCGGCAAGTCTGACCGGCGGCGCCTTGGCTGCCGCGGCGGTCAGCCGTGTGGCCATGGCTGCGCTGCCTGAGGTGGTGTCCCAATCGAGCCCGGCAACTGCTGCGCCGCTGAGCCCGACGTCCGGGCGGCCTTATCAGCCGGTGGTGACACTCAACGGCTGGACCTTGCCCTGGCGGATGAACCAGGGCGTGAAGGAGTTTCACCTCGTTGCAGAGCCCGTTGTCAGGGAGATGGCGCCGGGCTTCAAGGCGCATTTGTGGGGCTACAACGGCCAGTCGCCGGGTCCGACCATTGAAGTGGTTGAGGGTGACCGGGTGCGTATTTTTGTGACCAACCGGCTGCCCGAGCACACCTCTATTCACTGGCACGGTCAGCGCCTGCCCAGCGGCATGGATGGCGTCACCGGGCTGACCCAGCCTGCAATTGGGCCCGGTAAGACTTTTGTCTATGAGTTCGAAGCCCGAAGGCCTGGCACTTTCATGTACCACCCGCATGCGGATGAAATGACGCAAATGGCCATGGGTATGATGGGCATGTGGGTGACGCACCCCAAGGCCAAACACCCGGACATCGACACCGTTGACCGCGACTTTTGCTTTCTGCTCAACGCCTACGACATTGAGCCTGGCAGTTACACGCCCAAAATCATGACCATGCTCGACTTCAACATCTGGTCCTGGAACAGCCGGGTGTTTCCGGGCATCGACAGTCTGAATGTGCGCACAGGTGACAAGGTGCGCATCCGCGTAGGCAACCTGACCATGACCAACCATCCGATTCATGTGCATGGACATGAGTTCGTGGTTTCTGGAACCGACGGTGGCCCAACACCGCGCGCGGCCCGCTGGATGGAGGTGACCACTGATATTGCGGTGGGGCAAATGCGGCAACTGGAGTTTGTGGCTGACGAGGAGGGCGATTGGGCGCTGCACTGCCACAAGAGCCACCACACCATGAATGCCATGGGGCATGATGTACCGACCTTGATTGGCGTTGACCATCGGGGCGTTGCCGAGAAAATCGCCAAATTGATTCCGGATTACATGGTGATGGGCGAGCGTGGCATGGCCGACATGGCAGAAATGGAAATGCCGCTACCGGATAACACAGCGCCGATGATGACCGGCGCAGGCCCGTTTGGCAGCGTGGAGATGGGTGGCATGTTCAGCGTTCTGAAGGTAAGGCCCGATCAAAAACCGGGGGATTACTCAGACCCCGGTTGGTTCAAGCATCCCCAGGGCACAGTGTCTTACGAGTGGACTGGTGAGTTGGCCAGTGCGGCGCGGCAACACAGTGCCGGGGGGCACTTGATGCAGCCGCAGAACATGCCTGGCAAAGAGATTGAAGTGAAAGCGCGAAAGCCTTCTTCAAAAGGGCATCACTCGGGGCATTGAACATGCCCAGTGAGCCAGATTCAGTGTGCATATGGATGTGAAAGGATGATGATGAAGTTGATGAATTGGGGCGTTTTTCTGTCTGCCATATTTTTTTCATGGGCCGCTAGCGCAGCCGGGCAGCATGCGGGTGGGCATGGCCATCATGGCTCGCCCATTGGTGAACTGGGCTCAGCTGCTGCCGTGACCCAAACCATTCAGGTGGAAATGCTCGACACCATGCGTTTTTCACCGGCGTCCTTCTCGGTCAAACAGGGCCAGACTGTTCGCTTTGTTATCAAGAACGCGGGTCAGCTCAAGCACGAGTTTGTGATGGGCACCCAAAAAGACCTGGATGCACATTACGAGCTGATGAAAAAGCATCCGCATATGGAGCATGCCGAAGACAATATGCTGAGCCTGGAGGCCGGAAAAAGTGGCGAGTTGATCTGGAAGTTCACCCAGGCGGGTACCGTGGATGTGGCGTGCTTGTTTCCAGGCCATTACGATGCGGGTATGAAGGCTGCCATCAAGGTCGGCTCCGTAGCATCGAAATAAACGGTTTTGCGTAGGAGGAGTTCAGACCCATGCCAACGATGATGAAGCGCAGAAAACTTTTGATCGCGGGTCTGTTGACGCCTGTGGCGAGCGCCTGGGCCAGCGAGCGGCCTTTGGTCGAGGTCTGGAAAGACCCCAACTGCGGCTGCTGCAAGGAATGGATTGCCATTCTGGTGGCAGCCGGGTTTGAGGTTCGGCCCTACGATGTGGGCAACAACGCTGCCAGAGCCCGCATGGGCATTGCACCGAGTCTGGGTTCGTGTCACACCGCACGGGTGGGCAACTACGCCATCGAAGGGCATGTGCCTGTTCAGGAGATCAAGCGACTTTTGCTTGAAAAGCCAGACGCTATTGGCTTGACGGTGCCTGGTATGCCGGTGGGCTCACCGGGTATGGATGGCCCTGCGTACAAAGGCCGTCGCGACCCGTTTGATGTGCTGCTGATTGCGAAAAATGGCAGTACCCAGGTTTATCAAAGCTACCGTTAAGGATCGACTATGAACTTTAGCTTTCGTCTTTGGTGTCGAGGTTTGGTTTGCGTGCTGGCGCTGGCTGTGACCACCGTTTTTGCCCAGACTGCGCCAGACATGGCTACCGGAGAGGTGCGAAAAGTCGATACCTCTGCAGGCAAGATCACCATCAGGCATGGCGAAATCCGCTCGATTGATATGCCGCCCATGACCATGGTTTTTGTCATGAAAGACCCACAGGCACTTTCGAGCCTGAAGGTTGGTGACAAAGTTCAGTTTGCTGTCGTGGAGCAAGCCGGCAAGTTCGTTGTCACCGATATCAAGCTCGCGCCCTGATTAGGCTTGGAGCCAATTGGTAGGCCGCCTGGGCGCCTCTGGGGGCAGCGGTTGAACGCGTTAGGCTGACCAGTCAAAAATACAGTCGGTGGCGGTCCACTTGTGGCCTTCAGGTGTCCAGGGCGTTGGTGCCTGGTAAGTCCACATCAGTTGTTCCCAGCGCTGG
>JAURGS010000226.1 GCA_030833685.1 Rhodoferax sp.
CCAAAGACCCGGGCGCATTTGATGGCGAGCCACTGCGGCCTTACAACGCAGCCCCTGACGCTCTCTTGATTAACTTTCGTGCCATTACCTTGACCTTCACGCCGGATGCAAAAGCCGGGGTGGCCCGCGTACAGATGGACCCGCCCTTGTGGGGTGTGCGGGTGCCCAGCACCGTGCCTTTGGCCGTGGGCTCGGCGTCCATTTGCAGCGACTACCGGGCTGGGCTGAGGTCAGACTTTTCAGACCCCTCGCGCATCAGCTTGAACGGCGCTTTTGATGCGGCCTGCGGCGAAAAAACCTGGCCTGTGGCTTACCCCCAGCCCGAGACCTACAACGCACGCGCCCTGGAGGGACTCTGGCGCAGCATGGGTGGTGATCTCAGTGGGAAGGTTCGCAGTGGTGTTGCACCCCAGCAGTCACCAAGCTTTGTGGTGGATTCACCAACGCTGGGCGAAGTGGTGCGCGACATCAATAAATTCAGCAACAACGTAATGGCACAGCAATTGTTTCTGACCCTTGGGCGCCTGCCTCTTGAGGCCCAGGGCAAAGCCGGCCAGAAAAGCCCGATAGCCAAACCTGCAGGCGACTGGTCGGCTTGGCCAAGTGCGACGTTTGAGCGCTCGCGCGAGCGCGTCAATAACTGGTGGAAGGCGCGTCTGCCGGGCGTGAATGCGCCCTACGTCGACAATGGCTCAGGGCTGTCGCGGCAAACCCAAATCAGCGCGCAGGCGCTGGCAGACCTGCTGGTGAAGGCTTACGGCTCGCCTTACATGCCAGAGCTGATGGCCTCCCTGCCTGTTGCTGGCGTGGATGGCACGCTCAGGCGCAGCAAGACCGCAACAGCCAGCGCCCATCTGAAGACAGGCAGCCTGCGCGGCGTGGTGTCATTGGCGGGCTACGTGCACACCGAAAAAGGCGAAAACCTGGTTCTGGTGGCGATCGTTAACCATGAGCGTGCGCAAGCTGCCAGAGGTGCGCTAGAGGCCCTGGTGCAGTGGGCTACGCGGCGCCCCTGAGCACGCCAAAAACACTTACGCGGCGCGCGGCGGGCAGGTCGAACTGGCCGACAATCTTGGTCTTGCCATCTTTTTGTGCGCACCATGGATCTTGTTGACACCATCGGCACGATTGCCGCGATTCTGACCACCAGCAGTTTTTTGCCGCAGGTGATCCACACCTTCCGATCCAAAGACGCACGCGGCATCTCGCTGGGCATGTACTCGGTGTTCATCACCGGCGTGACCTGCTGGCTGATTTACGGGCTGCTGCTCCAGGCCTGGCCAATCGTGGTGGCCAACGTCATTACCATTTCACTTGCGCTGGCGATTCTGGTGATGAAGCTGCGCTACCGATAAACGAAACGCCAGGGCATGGACAGGTCAGCAAGTGACCATGCCCCGGCACTCCAAGCGCTACGGCAGAAGCTCCAAGCCTGCGCAATACCGGGACCAGGTAATCGCTTAAAAGCTCTTGCCAACGCTGATCGAAAACACGGAGGGGTTCAACGTCATCGCTTGGGTCTGCCCAGTCGACAACGTTGTCACGTTTTTCAAAAACATCCTGCTATAGGCGAAATCCGCAAACCAGGTTTTGTTGATTTGAACCGTCATCCCTAAACCTAAGCTCATCGCGAACTTGGACTCAACATCCAGTGTCGTCACACCGCCGGCCGGATTGGCAGGGTTTAGCGCGTTGAGAACCGCACTACCTTGGGCATTGCTGAACTTGGCGTAGCTACCACCGACCATGGCATAGGGGCGGGCCTGCGCCGCAGCCTCGCCAAATCGGTACTGCAAAAAGACGGTCGCAGGTAAGACATCAACGCTGCCAATTTGTCCGACCCCACTGATTGCCCCAGCACCATAAATCTTGTGGGTAAACCCCAGACCCAAGGGCAGCGCCACAGCTAGGTTGTCGGTGTACATATAGGTAATTTGCGCTGTTGGCTGGGTATCGGAGCCGACGTCACTCTGGGTCCCACTGGGCGCTGGAGCAGTGAGATCGCCGCTAGTGACGTTTGGTGTAACCCTGGTCACGCCGCCCTGGGCCAACCAGGTTCCTTTCGTTTGGGCATGAGCGCCCACCGCGGCCAGCATCAACGCTGCAACAAGTGTTGGTTGAAATTTCATGATGTTTCCTTCAATTCAATTTACAGCCAGCCGGCACGGGCCAAGGTTCTGGCAACCGATGCCGCCAACAGGTGATGGCCATAAGGTGTGGGATGGAACCCATCAGAAAAGGCTAACTTGTTCCACCAACCTTGAGTTTTGCCAGCCGTCGCGTCAAGCGCTGCGTCAGTGCAAGTTGCAAAGTTGTAGGCTGGCAGCCCACTGGAGTCTGTGCCAACCACAGGGCACGCCGTCTGGGTCGCATTGTCGAGCGAATAGTCAGCGAAGTTCGCAGCTTGGTCGTTGAGGTCGCCGTTAAAGTCAGTGATCGCCACGCGACTCTCGCCTTCAAAGCTTGAGCTCAGCGTGCTGTTAAAAGCAGAGATCCATGCGCGAATGCCAGCCTGCAATGCATCCGCCTGCGCTTGGTTGGTTTGCGCCGCAACACCAGTCAAGACCGCCTTGAAGCGAGGGGTCAAGGTGATATCCGGCGCGTTCAAAATCAGCACCCGAGTGGCGCCATTGTCCAAGGCATTGGTCTTGATGCTGTCGTGAAAATAAAGGGCCAGCTTTTGCATGTACGCACCGATGGCAAGCGCCATGGTGGGGTCCTGTGCCGCCAGCGTCCCGAACTCAGTAGGTGTCAGCTGCTTTAATAAAACCGCTTGCAGTGAGGCTCCCTGATCCTGCGCAGCAGCCAGGTACGCGCCGACCACATCAGCCGCGTCGTTTCCACCACCGTCAATTAAGAGGATTTCGTCTTTTGTATAAGCGCCTAAGGCCTTGCGATCAGCCAATTGCCTGGTGATCAACTGCTGGTTGTTCAAGGTTGCGCTTGCAATCCTGCCGCCCCCGATCGCGAAGTTGGTGCAATTGGTCTTGTACGGGTTCGCAATGAACGTCGTCTCTGACGTCGCCAGGTAATAGTTGCACTGCGCCGAGCCGTCCAGACCAAACGCATTGGCAATCAACTGATTCCATATCGGGTAGCCGCCCGCATCCCCAGATTTTTGAACCGTGAACTTCAGTCCAAAAGTCCCTACGTCGGCGAGACTGTCACCCATCACAGTTACTTTGGCAACAGCCGCTTTTGGAGGCAGCGGGTCTCCACCACCACAAGCTGTCAAAAGTCCGGCAAGGAGCAAGCCAAGCCCGATCGATCGATGATTTAACAATTTTGCTGGCACCAGATTCTCCTTAAAAAGAATGAGTGCCGAAATTAAAAGAAATCACAAGCCAAAGTAATTAGGATATACCCTATCAATGGGCTGCCCGAATCAAGCGGTCACGCACACCCTCCCACTCGTTCCCTGCTGGTACGGGTTCAATCCAAATCTCTTTGACGCCAAGGGCATCGAACCCACGCAATGTGGCGAAAAGCTGACGCGCCACGTTGTCAGCCTGATCCGGCATGGGCTGAACCAGCAAGCCGTGCGCAGCAGGCGGTGGGTCGGTTCGGCACCAGATGGCCACTGGCATCAACTCGGCGTTAAGCGCGCGCTGCTCGAGCGCCGCCGTGATCGCTGCGCGATCCAGGAGCTTTACTTTCGCGCTGGGCGCGTAATGCGATGCCAGCGTTCCTGAGGCCTTTGGCGCTTGCCCCAAATGTTGCAAGGCATGGCGCTGCGTCAGAACAGGCATGCCACAGACCGCCTCCAGTGGCTCTGGCGTGATGGCGCCCGGTCGCAGCAGAATGGGCTGGCCGCGGCGGCAGTCGACGATGGTGGACTCGATGCCCACTGTGCAATCTCCGCCATCCAGTACCAAGAGGCCGTCCC
>JAURGS010000227.1 GCA_030833685.1 Rhodoferax sp.
CATCGTCAGCCTGATGTTCGAGCAGCATGCGGAATTCGACCAAGCAGTGCGCGCCGTGCAGCGCTTCCGCGCCGCCGAGGGTATCGGCTACTCGACGCTGATCGCGGGCGAAGCGGACAAGGCCAAGGCCAGCGCAGCGCTGTCGTACACCGGCGGACACTTGCCCGCTGCGCAATGGGCGCCAGCCTGTGGCTGGCCTGCACAACTGCCGTGGCCCAGTCACCGGCCACCCCATTGAACCCAGGGCCGGTGCTGAGCATCTCAGCGCAGGCAAGCACCGATGTGAACAAAGACCTGGCCACAGCGCTTTTTGCTGTGGAGCGCGACGGGCCGCTGCCCGGGCCGGTACAAGCCCAGGTCAACGAGGTGCTGGCTGCCGCGATGGCAGAGCTCAAAGCCGACAGCCGCTTGAAGGTCAGCTCAGGCCACTACAACACCTACGCGCGTAACGACCGCAACGGCAAGATACAGGGCTGGCGGGTGCGTGCGGAATTGCGCGCCGAGTCGGCTGACATGGATGCCATCTCGCAGGCCAGCGACAAACTCGCTGCGCGCATGCCGCTGGCGTCGCTGGGTTTTTCGCTCTCCAAGGCGGCGCATGAGCGCGTGGAGCGAAGCCTGATGCAAGAGGCCGCTGAGCACTTTTACCAAAAGGCACGCGACGCGGCCAAAGCGCTGGGCTATGCCGATGTGGAACTGATAGATGTCAGCTACAACCAGGCCAACCCGGGCACGCCCGCGCCGCGCCTGATGGCGGCACGCGCAGACGCTGCCAGCCTGCCGATCGAACCTGGCCAGGCGCAGGTGTCGGTCAGCTTTTCGGGGCGGGTTTTGCTCAAGCGCTAGCGCTGCCCTGCGCCACAAAAGCGCTATCGATGGGCAGGCCCACAGGGCCCGAATTGAGCCAAGCCGCATGGGCAAGCTGTTATCCTGACTTCTGTTGATGACAGAAATGAGCATGAAGCCCAACGCGAACCGCACCGCATCCATTGCGCTGGCCGCGCTGCTGTACCTGATTTTGGGGGCCGCCGGCTTGAGCATGGCAGTGGCCCCAGGCTACGCCAGCCCGGTCTTCCCCGCTGCCGGCCTGGCGGTGGCTGCGATGCTGTGGTCTCGCGGCGTGGCCTGGCCAGGCATTTTCTTGGGTTCGTTCTGCCTGAACCTGGGCCTGGCCTGGGTCAACGCCAACCTCAACATGGCCTCTGCCCTGGTGGCGCTGGGCATCTCGATTGGGTCAACCGCGCAGGCCGCCTTCGCATGGTGGCTGGTGCGTCGCTTCCTGGCCGATGCATGGCAAACCTGCGAGAGAGAGCTGCATGTCTTCAAGATGCTGGCGCTAGCCGGGCCACTGGCTTGCGTGGTCTCGGCTACGGTAGGCGTATCGGTCTTGGTGATGGGCGGCGTGATCCCGGCCAGCGCCTCATTAGACGCCTGGTGGAGCTGGTGGTCAGGCGACACACTGGGCGTGCTGGTGATGTTGCCGCTGGGCCTGGCTTTGTTTTTGGCCAAAGACCCCGCTTGGCGCTCGCGCCGCTTGAAAGTAGCCCTGCCCATGGTGATGACGCTGGGACTTGTGGCGATAAGCTACTTGGCAGTGTCGCGCTGGGAGCAGCAGCGTATTCAGGATGCCGTCAGAGATATCGGGCAAAACTTCAGCCAGGCACTGCAAGCGCGCTTCACAGCCCACCAGGAGTCGCTCTCGGCCCTCAAGCGATTGATCACGGTCACCCCGCGCCTGAGCTACGACGACTTCGCCTACTTCACCGACATCACGCTGCGCGACAACCCCGATATTTTTGCGCTGAGCGTCAACCCCTACGTGCTGGGCCCGCAAAGAGCAGCCTTTGAGGCCGACTTTGCCAAACGCCTGGGTGAGCCTGGCTTCATGATTCGCGAGCGAATCGAGGGCAAGTTGGTGCGCTCCGGGAATCACCCGGTTTTTGTGCCCGTGGGCTTTATTGCCCCACTGCAGGGCAACCGTCCCGCGCTGGGCTTTGATATTTTTTCTGAGTCTCGGCGTCGCGCGGCGATCGAGCGCGCCATTGCCACGCGCGCACCCGCTGTGACGCCCCCCATTCAACTGGTGCAGGAGCAGCGCAAGCGGGTGGGTGTGTTGGTGATGCACCCCGTGTTTCAAGGTGCGCTCAATGCACAAAACAACAGCCCGGTAACAGCGCTGGCAGTGGGTGTGATCAAGGCCGATGAGATGATTGAAATCGTTGCCAAACAACTCCAGCAACGCCAGGTTGAGGTGCGCATCTACGACCGCGACGCCCCCAAAGACACGCCCGAGTTATTCTCAACCGTGCGCCAGTCTGACGCCGCGCGCAGCAGCATTCGGTTTCGCAGTGAGATTGCCATCGCCGACCGCTTTTGGGCGCTGGAGGTGGTGCCAACACCTGACTTTCTGAGCCAGCAGACCCGCTGGGTCGGTTACGCGGTGGGCGTGGCGGGCCTGACGCTGGCCACGCTGATGCAGATTTTGTTACTGGGCATCACTGGCCGAACCGCCGCCGTAGAGCGCCAGGTTCGTGAACAAACGGCCGAGCTCAACGCCGCGGGCAAGGTGCTTGGTGAGCGCAACGCCCAGCTTGACACCATCTTTACGCTCAGCCCAGACGGGCTGGTGACGTTTGATGAGCAAGACCGAGTCGAATTCGCCAATCCGGCGGCCTTGAAAATTCTGGGGTGGACGCTCGATGAGGTTCAAAAAATGGACCGCGATGCGTTCGAAGCGCAACTGCGCGAACAATGCCTGGACAGTGCAGCCTGGGTAGGTTTGGACGCGCCACAAGTGCAGCAGACCGAGCCTGATCAGGCCCAGGAGTTCAAACAGCGCATACGCTTTAAAGGTGGCGACCGGCGCGTGATTGAGCTCAAAGTGCGCGCGGCAGAGGGTGCGTCGCTGTCGCGCATTCTGTACCTGCGTGATGTCACCTACGAGGCCGAGGTGGACCGACTGAAAAGTGAATTTTTAGCCCACGCAGCGCATGAACTTCGCACGCCCTTGACCAGCATTCACGGCTTTGGCGAACTGCTGTTGCACACCGAGCTCGATGCCCAAACCCAGCGTGAATTGCTGGAAACGATTCACCGGCATTCGAGCAACCTGATCAAAATCGTCAACGAGCTCTTGGACCTGGCACGCATTGAAGAAGGCGGCGCGCAAAAAATGCATTTCGAGCCGCAGAATCTGGTGACACTGGCGCGCCAAGTCTGTCGCGACATCAAATGGGATAGCCAGCGCTGGCCTGTGCAGCTTGGCAAACAGTTTGAGTCCCTGCCAATCCATGCCGACGCCGGGCGCATACGCCAAGCACTGCTCAACATTCTGGGTAACGCACAAAAATATTCACCGCAGGGTGGTGCCATCGAGGTCAACTTTGTGGCCAACGAAACGCACTGCGGCGTGCAGATTCGCGACCATGGGCTGGGTCTGACGCCGGGGCAGCTTGAGCGCATCGGCCAGCGCTTTTGGCGTGCAGACACGTCGGGCAACACACCCGGCACCGGCCTGGGCGTTGGCATCGTGAAAGAAATCCTCACGCTGCACGGTGGTCGCCTGCAAATTGATTCAGAGCACGGCCAGGGTTCGGTGTTCACCCTGTGGCTGCCCCGGCTGGCAACAGCAGCCTGAACGCCCTCCAAGACTTAGGCGGGGTCAGCACTGCAGCCGCATGGCCGGCCAGTGCTGACAAATCCTCATGGCTAGCGCTGCGCTAAGAATGACTCGCGCGGGTATTTCTGGCCGTAAAAAATTTTGAGCCCCTGAACTTCTCAAATGCCGATCTGACATACTGCCACCCGGTATTTCAACCCTTCCCCATTTTCCAGGACTCACAAAGCCATGACCGCCACTCTTGCCTCGTACTCGTTGCCGGTT
>JAURGS010000228.1 GCA_030833685.1 Rhodoferax sp.
GGAGAGTGCACTGGAGGCGGCCTTGCGCGAGCGTATGGCCTCGCTAGAGGTCAGCCGGCTGGAACTGGTTCGCGCTTTTGAGCAGGATGCGCCGCCAACCAAACTGGCTTTTTATTCACCACCGGCGGCCTCAACCAGCGCGCAGCCTTCGGCCTTGCCGCGATTGGCCGATCTGCTTCAGTTGCACGACGATGCCCAGCGCGCTGTGATGCAGAACTGGCTGCAGGGATGTTTCACTGCCAGCAGCCTGGATGAGGCATTGGCACTGCGCGGCAAGTTGGCGCCTGGTGAGTCCATTTACCTGGCCAGCGGCCATTCAGTGGGCGCGCACAGTGTCACCTTTTACGCCGCTGACTCTGAGCAGGCTGGTTTGCTGGCGCGCGCACAGGAGATTGAAAATCTCGCCAAGCAAATCAAGGCGCAAAACCTGATTGCGCAGGACGCCCGCAGCGCACTGACGCGTTTGGAAACTGCATACGGGGCGGCCACACAGGCCCTGCAGGCCAAGCGGCGGCTGAGTGCGGACACCCAGGCTCGCTCTCACGAGTTGCAGGTTCAGCTTCTCAAGCTTAGCCAGGCGATCGAGCAGGCGCGTGAGCGGGGTGCCAAGATTGACGCTGATCTTCAGGAAATCGATCAGGCCATCCACGCCATCGAGCAAGGCCGTGAAGCTGCGCAGACCCGCTTTGAGGCGCTCGATACCGAGCTGGGTCAGGCCCAGGAGCGCCAGGTGGGCCTGGATGACCTGGTGTTGGCAGCGGAGTCGGCCTTGCATGACTGGCGTGAGCGTCAGCGTGGGCTGGAGCGTCAGGCTCAGGAAGCCAATTTCTCATTGCGCAGCATGGGTGCGCGCCGCGAAGAGCTGTTACGCGCCAAGGACACCGCTGAGCAGCAAATGCTGGGCGTCGACGCGGATGTGCAAGCCGCGCTGGCCGAGCTCAGTGGCCTCAACGACACGGCGGCCAACGAGGGGCTGCAACAAGCGCTGGCTGTTAAATTAGAACGCGAGGGCCAACTGGCCGCGCGGCGCAGCGCATACGACGACCTCAGTGCCAAATTGCGTGCCAGCGATGAGCGTCGGCTGCAAATAGAACATGCCTTAGAGCCACAGCGTTCGCGCATCACCGAACTTCAGCTCAAGGAGCAGGCGGCGCGTCTGGGCTTTGAGCAATACGACCAGATGCTCACAGAGGCTCAGGTTGACCTTGAGGCCTTGAAGGTCAGTGTCAGTGACGAGAGTGTTCGCCTCGCAGGGCTGCCTTCTGAAATTGACCGACTGCAGCGAGATATCAGTGCGCTGGGACCGGTGAACCTGGCTGCACTCGATGAACTCAGCACAGCGCGTGAGCGTAAGGAGTTTCTGGATGCGCAAAGTGCTGACCTGGGCGACGCCATGCAGACCCTGGAAGACGCCATTCGCAAAATCGACGCCGAGACGCGCGAGTTGCTCGCGGGCACTTTTGCGACCGTTAACGAGCATTTCGGCAAGATGTTCCCTGAGCTGTTTGGCGGTGGCAATGCGCGCCTGGTCATGATGGGCGAGGAAATTCTGGACAGTGGGGTTCAGGTTATGGCCCAACCGCCGGGCAAGAAGAACCAGTCGATCGCCTTGCTCTCCGGTGGCGAGAAGGCGCTCACGGCCATTGCCCTGGTGTTTGCGATTTTTCAGCTTAACCCTGCGCCGTTCTGTTTGCTCGACGAGGTGGACGCTCCGCTGGATGACGCGAATACTGAGCGCTACGCTCGGCTAGTGACGCGTATGAGCAAGCAGACCCAGTTTCTGTTTATCAGCCACAACAAGATCGCCATGGAGATGGCTGTCCAGCTCATTGGTGTGACCATGCAAGAGCAGGGCGTCTCTCGCATCGTGGCGGTGGACATGGACGCGGCCATGTCGATGGCCGACGCGGAGACCTGAGCATGAGCCAAATGCAAATCGGCCTCTTGATCTTGGGTGGGGTGGTTTTGTTGGGCATGTTGATTTACAACAGTTGGCAGGCGCGCCGTGGTCGGCCCCGCCAGGCCGACCCGGTGGCTGAGCCCGCACCGGTACTCAGTCGTGAGCCTGGCCTGAGCGAGTCCGAGCTAGAGGCCCTCTCGCCCCTGGGCGTTGACCAAATGAATCTGGCCGCCGCAGACAAGCGCCAGTCTTTGGACGCGCTCATTGATGCCATGGTCCCGGTGGCAGTGGATATGCCGGTTTCTGGTGAGGCCGTGTTGTCGGCCATGCCACGCACCCGTCGTATCGGCAGCAAGGCATTTTCTGTTGAGGGCTTGAGCGTGGCCTCGGGTCAGTGGGAATTTCCGCAGGCCGGAGAGCGTTACAGCCAGGTACAACTGGGTTTGCAACTGGCCAACCGCAGTGGGCCTATCAACGACATTGAATTCTCGGAGTTCGTGGTCAAGATGCAGGTTTTTTGCGACGCCTTCGGCGGGACGCCTGATTTTCCGGACATGCGACACGAGGTCAACCGCGCCCGCGAGCTCGATCAATTCGCCAGTGAGCACGATGCTCAGCTCGGTTTCGAGTTGCGTGCGCTGCGAGCTGCCTGGAGTCCGAGCTATATCCAGCAAATGGCAGCACGCCACGGCCTGGTAGCGGGGCCTATGCCTGGGCGTCTGGTACTGCCAGCGCCGGTTCAAGGGCAGCCTGTGCTCTTGACCTTGAGTTTTGATACGCAGGCTGCCTTGGCCGAGGATCTCGATCAGTCTGCTTTGCGCACCTGCACCTTGTCGCTCGATGTGACTCACGTGGCGCGCGAACAGCAGGCATTCGAGCACATGCGCAGTCTTGCCAAAGCGCTGGCGCAGGCGATGGACGGGGCAGTCACCGATGACAAAGGTATGCCCTTGTCGGATGCCGCGCTCGAGCAGATCGCTCAGGATATTGAGCAACTCTACGACCGCTTGGACCAGCACGGCTTGAGCGCAGGTTCAGCTTTGGCACGGCGCTTGTTTGCATAAGGGCGCTCAGCCTATGAGCGCCAACCAAGACCTGTTTTCTTCTGGCGGGCGGGCACCATCGCTTGAGGACCTTGCGGCCGAGGTAACTGACCTGAAAAAGCGCCTGCATGTCTACGCACACCAGTACTACGTTCTTGATGAGCCCACTGTGCCGGATGCCGAATACGACCGCTTGTTTGCGCGTCTTCGAGCCATTGAGGCAGCCAATCCGCAACTGCTCAGTCCGGATTCACCCACGCAGCGGGTGGGCGGTCAGGCTTTGGAGGCTTTTCCAGTGTCAGGCATGCCATGCCAATGCTTAGTATCCGCACAGAAACCGACGTGGGACCAGGCGGCGCACAGCAGTTTGATGCCAGGCTACGCAAAGAACTGGAGTTGACGCAGCAGTCACCCGACATCGACTACCTGGCTGAGCCGAAATTCGATGGTCTGGCAATGAGTTTGCGCTACGAGCAAGGGGTTTTGGTTCAAGCCGCCACCCGTGGCGATGGGCAAACTGGCGAGGACGTGACCGCCAACATGCGAACCGTGGGTCAGATTCCCTTGCGTTTGCGTGGCCGCGCGCCGCAGCTTTTGGAAGTGCGCGGTGAGGTCTATATGCGCCGCGATGATTTTGAGACGCTCAACGCACGTCAACGCCAGCGGATCGCCGTTGGGGAAAAAAACGAAAAGACCTTTGTCAATCCACGTAACGCGGCCGCTGGCGCGGTGCGTCAGTTGGACCCCCGCATCACGGCTCAGCGTCCCTTGAGTTTTTTTGCCTATGGCCTGGGCGACATCACACCAGCCAGTGCTGGCGGCCCGCAATGGACGGCCCACCATGACCTGCTCATGCAGCTCAAGACTTGGGGCTTTCCAGTCGCTGAGCAAACCGCCTGTGTGGAGGGTG
>JAURGS010000229.1 GCA_030833685.1 Rhodoferax sp.
GAAACCAGCTTCAGAGCCGGCAACGCATCCATCATGTCGGCGCGCACGCGCGACTCCCCTTGGCCTGCAATCACCTCAATGGCCGCACGCGCTGGATGCGCCATCAAGTCTTGCAGCGGCATGGGCCCGACGATTTCATAGTGTGGTGTCAGGGCCTGTGTGAACAGTGGGCTGAGTTTGGCGGCAGCAAATATCAAAGGCTTCATGGTGATGGCATTCAGGTCAGGTTCTTGGGCGGTTCGTGAGAAGCTGCCAGACCGTTGGTCTGGGCTACGAAATCGGCAAGCATGGGGACATAGCGCTGGCCTTGGCCGGCTGCGTCCATGGCGGCAAAGCTGGCGCGCACCAGGGATTGCAGCGGGGTGACTGCGCCCAGGGCGTTGGCCATATTGGCGGCGTAGCGCATGTCCTTGTGCGCGTTGCTGATGGTGAACAGGTGCGCTTGCGGATCGCCTTCAACGCTCCATCGCATAAAGGTGTCGTAGAAACCGCAACGCATGCGGCCAGCGCCAACGACGGAGTGAAATTGTTCGACCGACAGCCCAGCCTTGCGCGCCAGGGCCAGCGCCTCAGCGTACATGGCTGCGTAGCCCATGGCTACAAAGTTGTTGATCAATTTCATTTTGTGGCCAAGCCCCACTTCGCCGAGATGGCGAACGCCACTGGCCCAGGCGCGAATCAGAGGCTCGATACGCTGGAATACCTCGGGGTCTGCGCCAACCATGGCACTCAAGGATCCGGTGGCAGCCTCTTTGGGTGTGCCCCCCAGGGGGGCGTCTACCAGGTGCATGCCCGCTGCACGCGCGGCAGCGTCAAGCTTGAGCGTGGAGACAGGGTCTGACGTGGAGCAGTCAATGATCACGGTACCTGGCTTGGCATTGGCCAGGATGCCTTTGTCGCCCAGGAGAATGCTCTCAACCTGGGGTGAGCCAGTTACACACAGGTGAATAACCTCGCAGCGTTTGGCCAGATCGGCTACATCGGAGGCCTCGGTGGCGCCCTGAGCGCACAGGCGCGTGACGGGGTCTCGGTTGCGATGCCCCAGAATAACCAGCGGGTAGCCTTTTTTCATCAGGCTGCTGGCCATGCCTTCGCCCATCAGGCCAACGCCGATAAAGCCTACGGTGGTTGTGGCAGTGTTCATGCTTATCCTTTTCTGTTCATGCTGCGGTATGCGCGTATCACTTGGCTGTCGTCAGCCTTGCCGTGGCCTTGGCCCGAGGTTGCCAAAAACATCTGCAGTGCCCCGTTGGCCAAAGGCAAGCCGGTTTTGAGCTTGCGCGCCTCGTCCGAAACAATGCTGAGGTCTTTGACGAAGATGTCAATGGCGCTGGTGACGGGCGGGTCGGACTGAATCATGCGTGGGCCCCGGTTGCCAACCATCCAGCTGTTGCCGGCTGAGACGCCAATAATGTCCAGCACCTGTTGGAGATCAAGCCCCGCGTTCTCGGCCAGGTGCAAAGCCTCTGCCGCCACGGCGATATGAACGCCACAGAGCAACTGATTGACCATCTTCATGGTCGAACCCATGCCGCAGGCCTGGCCCATGTGAAAAACATTGCCGCCCACTGCCATGAGCAAGGGACGAACTGAATCAAGCGTGGCCGATGGCCCACCAACCATGATGGACAGGGTGCCCGACTCGGCGCCAACCACGCCACCAGAAACCGGCGCATCGAGCATGTGAAGGCCTTTGGCCTGAAGTGCTTGCGCGGTGGCTGCTGCCTGCGAGGCGGGCTGGGTGCACCCCAGAATCACCGTGGCCCCGCCAGGCAGCGTATCGGCATGCCCTTGGGTGAGCAAAAAGTCTTGCGCCTGGTCCCCAGAGACAACCATCAGCCACAGAACATCAACGCCCTGTGTCACGCCCGCGGCAGTTGTTTGCCAGAGCCCGCCTGCGGCTTCAAAAGCCGTGCGGTTGCGCTCACTCACGTCGTAACCCAACACGCTGTGACCTTGGGCCATTAAGCGTTTGGCCATGGGCAGACCCATCGCGCCCAAGCCTACAAATCCAATCTTCATACGACCCCTTTGGTGATGCCCCTATGTTGCAGCCTGGCGGCTTGGCGTCTTGCTTTTGCGGCCCTGGGCAAAGGCTTTTGTGTAGGCCGCGCCGGATAATATCGCATGGCCTTGCGCGAGCAGGCCGGGTTTGCTGCACAGTCAGTCTGCGCAGCCGTTTGGGGCACAGGCAGCTTGTTGCGCAACCAAGGCGTGCGTGGTCGACTGCCGCAGAAACAAGGGGTTCGTGATGCGATTGAGCAAAAAAGTGGCGCTGGTCACAGCGGCAGGGCAAGGCATTGGAAAGGCCAGTGCGCTGGCGATGGCGGCAGAAGGTGCCCAGGTTTGGGCCACCGACGTCAACCCGCAGCTTCTCAAGGCGTACGACGGAATCGCTGGCGTGCACACTGCGGTGCTTGATGTGACCAACAAGGCCGCCATTCAGGCCCTGTTGGGTTCTTTGTCGCAGCTCGACGTGCTGTTTAACTGTGCAGGCGTGGTGCACGCTGGCTCGATCGAGCAAGCTACGGACGCCGACTGGTCGTTTGGGTTTGACCTCAATGTGCGCGCGCAGTTCTGGGCGATCCAGGCGGCCATGCCTTTGTTGCTGCAAGCCGGGCAAAACCCGGGTGGCGCCAGCATCATCAACATGGCCAGTGTCTGCAGCAGCATGAAGGGCCTGCCCAATCGCTTTATTTACGGCACCAGCAAGGCGGCAGTCATTGGCCTGACCAAAAGCGTGGCCGCCGACTACGTGAAGCAAGGCTTGCGCTGCAATGCAATTTGTCCGGGCACGGTGGATACGCCCTCGCTGCAGGGACGCATCAATGCATTTGCAGACCCGGTACAGGCGCGCAAGGATTTTGTGGCCCGCCAGCCCATGGGGCGACTCGCGCAGGCCGATGAAATTGCGCCGCTGGTCGTTTTCCTGGCCAGCGACGAGTCCAAATTTGCAACCGGGCAGGCCTACGCGATTGACGGCGGCATGATGATTTGAGTGGAGACCAAAAAGTGAGCGACACCTTGCAACTTCACCCTGCCGATGACGTGCTCATCGCCAGACGTCAGCTGATGAGCGGCACCGCAGTCCAGTCATTGAAGATTCGGGGGCTCATACCCCCAGGTCACAAAATCGCTGTGCGCGACATTGCCCCGGGCCAGCCTGTGCGGCGCTACAACCAGATCATTGGATTTGCCAGCCAGCCGATTGCCGCTGGCGAACATGTGCATACCCACAACCTGAACATGGGCCCTGAGCAAGGCAAATTCAGCCGTGACTACGCCATGGGTGCCGACAGAAAGCCTGAACCGGCCAGGCGCCAGGCGCAATTCATGGGCTATCAGCGCGCTGACGGACGGGTCGCTACGCGCAACTACGTGGCCATTTTGTCCAGTGTGAATTGCTCAGCAACGGTCGCGCGCGCGATCGCTGATCATTTTTCTCGCAACCTCAACCCACAAGCGCTGCAGCCCTATCCCAATGTGGATGGCGTGGTGGCGTTTACCCATGGCACCGGCTGCGGTATGGCCAGCGAGGGCGAGGGCATGGATGTGCTGCGCCGCACGCTCACCGGATATGCGGTCCATCCCAACGTTGCCGGGGTGGTAGCGGTGGGACTGGGCTGCGAGGGCAACCAACTCACCGCCTGGCTCAATGCCAGCGGCTTGAGAGAAAGCGTGTTGCTGCACACCTACAACATTCAGGATGCTGGCGGCACCCGTGCGGCGGTGGCCAAAGGCATTGAGCTGGTGCAATCGATGTTGGCCGCGGCCAACGCCTTTGTGCGTCAGCCCTGCGATGTTTCGCACCTGTGTTTGGGTTTGCAGTGCGGCGGCTCCGATG
>JAURGS010000022.1 GCA_030833685.1 Rhodoferax sp.
CTTTGACAACCCGCCGGCGATGTTCTGCCGACGGCCCAAAGTTCCTGCCCCGCCCAACGGCGCGGGGACTTTTGCTTACTGCTGCGACTGCGCGAAGCTGAATCATCTGCGCAGAAACCTTCACCTATTCGCGACAGTAGGAAGGTTTCACTTGGCTTCGCTGGCCAGAAGAGCGTGAATGCAAACACCGATAACTAAGAAGGAGTTTGCACATGACGACACACGTACAACAATCAAAAACGGTATCCATCGCGGCGCAAGTCGCGCAGCTTCCGCACCTGCCCATGCAGAACATCTGGGCCATGTGGGACGCGCATTTTGATGAACGCCCACAGCACCACCATCGCACCTGGTTGGAGTCCCGACTAGCCTACAAGATTCAGGAAAAGGCCTTCGGCTCTCTCAAGCCGACGACGCGTAGGAAGCTGGAGGAAATCGGCGAAACAGGGGTGCTTCCCAAGCGCTTGCAAGGTGATGCGGATCGCCTGCTGCCGGGCACCATGCTCAGCCGCTTCTTTGACGACCAAGAACACAAGGTGGTCGTGCGCGGTGTGCGCGATTTCGAATACCGTGGCCAGCGGTTCAAGAGCCTGTCGGCGATCGCCCGGCTGATCGCTGGCTGCCCATGGTCGGGACCTGCCTTTTTTGGATTGAAGTCCACCAAGAAGGAGGCCGCATGAGAGCCTCTCGCACAGCAGTGGCAAGCACGCCCTCGTTCATCCCCAAAAAGCGCTGCGCGATCTACACGCGCAAGTCGACCGATGAAGGCTTGGACCAGGAGTACAACAGCCTGGAAGCACAACGCGATGCTGGTCTCGCATTTGTGAGCAGCCAACGCCATGAAGGTTGGCTGGCGCTGGATGACACCTATGACGACGGCGGATTCTCCGGCGGCAATATTGATCGTCCTGGACTCAAGCGCCTGATGGCAGACATTGAGGCCAGAAAAATTGATGTGGTTGTGGTCTACAAGATTGACCGACTCACACGCAGCCTGCCTGACTTTGCCAAGCTGGTGGAGGTGTTTGATCGCAACAACGTCTCGTTTGTCTCGGTCACCCAGCAGTTCAACACGACCACATCGATGGGGCGGCTGACGCTCAACATCTTGCTGTCCTTTGCACAGTTTGAACGTGAAGTCACGGGCGAACGTATCCGGGACAAGATCGCAGCCAGCAAGGCCAAGGGAATGTGGATGGGTGGTACGCCTCCGCTGGGCTATGACGTGGTTGATCGAAAACTGCTGGTCAACGAGCGAGAGGCCAGTCTGGTGCAAGACATCTTCCGTCGGTACGCAGAGCACGGTTCGGCAGCACGCCTGGTACGTGAGTTGGATATCGAAGGTCACAGTACCAAGTCCTGGGTCACACAATCCGGCCAGCACCGTGCGGGCCGTCCCATTGATCAGCAGTACCTGTTTTGTCTGCTTCGCAATCGCTTGTACCTTGGTGAGATCAGTCACAAGGGCGAGTACTTCCCGGCGCAGCACGCCAGCATCATTTCGCAGGAGTTGTGGGATGGCGTGCAAGCGTTCGTCAACAAGCGAAAGCAAGGCCCCAGAGAGCGCAGGGACGAGTACCCAGCGCTGTTGGGCGGCTTGTTGTTTGCACCCGATGGGCAGCGCATGATTCATCACTACACCAAGAAAAAGAATGGCCGTATGTATCGGTACTACGTGCCGTACTTAGAAAAACGACGCAGCGCAGGTGCAACGCAGGATGGAAATGGGAAAAGCATCGGTGCGCTCCCGGCAGCTGAAATCGAGGCTGCGGTTTTGAATGAAATCGAGCTGGCGCTGATGGAGCCGGAGGCATTGATTGGTGTGTGGCGCTCATGTCTGCAGCACAGTGCCGGAGCAGATCTTCAAGAGGACCAGGTGGTGGTGTCGATGAGGCGAATTGCCGATGTCTGGAAGCAGTTGTTCCCGGCGGAGCAACAGCGCATTGCACAGTTGCTCATTGAGCGCGTGGACTTCAAGGATGGCTGTCTAGACATCCACTGGCGCGAGGATGGCTGGATCGGACTCGACCCAAGCATCGTGGCGCACCCCTACGTGGAAGAAGCCAAAGAGTATGCAGAGGAGGTGATGGCATGACGAGCGAGGCATATCAAGGCAGCCCAAGGTTGCGCAATGTGCGTATTGAAGTGGGTGGGGCTGCGCGGCAAATCATGGACGGCACGCAACGTGTGACGATGGTCCCGCTGACGATCCGTCGCAAACAAAACCGCAAGCTCTTGACCCCACCGTCGGGCTCCAGTGCGAACGTCATGTCGGGCGGGATGGACATTCCGATGATCAAAACGCTGGGCAAGGCGTTTTATTGGCAACGCTTGCTTGATGAGGGCAAGTACGCCACGGCGACAGATTTGGCTCGTGCATTCAAGCTGGAGCCAGGTTGGGTTGCGGAGGTCTTGCGCATGGCGAATTTGGCTCCCGAGATCATTGAGGCCATTCTGGATGGTTCCCAGCCTCGGCATCTGAATCTGCAGACGATCCGTGGGAGGCATGAGTCCCTGCCACGCGACTGGGAAGAGCAAAAAAAGATGCTTGCCTTTGTGTGATTTGCTCAGCTTGATTTGACTGCAAACGGCCAAGAGCGGTCATCTGCTTGATCGAACAGGTAGTCAGGTGCAGGCTGATCTGGGACACTCGGCTTAGGCTATCGATACGACTGCCCCGACCAATACCGGACATCCAGCAAATGGTGACGCCTATGGCTGCTCTACCACTGAGACCGGACACTAATTGTTCAATGCCGGAAAGCATTGCATGAAAGACCGCTTTCATGCGGCTGAACTGGCGCAATCGACCCAAAGCCGCCACTCGAATTCAAAAGGTACGTTCAGAATCCAAAATGTTGATTCGGCGACAACCACATCAGCTGCCGGCGCTCCTGGGGGGTGAACATCGATTCATACGTGCGCAGCATGGGGCCGTAATCGAGGCGGTACGGCGCCTTCAGGTAAGGCCAGTCCGATGCCCAGACGCACTGCTTCAGTCCGAAATCGCGCACCAGCGCCTGCACATACGGTCGCACGTCCGCAAACGGGTAACCCGCTTCAGAAAACTTGGCGAAGCCCGAGAGCTTGACCACCGCCCGCTGCTCGCGACCCAGCGCCAGCAAGGCCTGAAATCCGGCCTGTGACACCCCATCGGGCAGGTGCGGGCGGCCGCAATGGTCCACCATGACTTTCACATCCACCCGCGAGAGCATGGGCAGAAATCGAGGCAACAGGTCTTTGTCGACCTGGAACTGCGCCCACATGTCCAGCTGGCGCAAGCGCCGCAGCAAGGGCTCTATGCCGGCATAAAAATCAAACCCCATCAGTGCCGCATTGAACGCCAGGCCAATCACACCCTGGGCTTTGAGCACCTGCAGGGTTTCAAGCGGGCAGTCGTTGGGCACCACCGCAATGCCCTTAAATGCGCCTTGCCCGATCTGCAGGGCATGCAGCAGGCAGCGGTTGTCGGTGGCATAGCCCGAGTTGGGCCCCACCAGCAGGGCGTGCTTGACCTCGTAACACGCCATGAGCTGCAGGAAGTACTCCGCCTTGCCCATTTCCTGTCCAGCGGGGTGGTAAGCCACGTCCGGGTTATACGGGAACTTGGCCGGATCGAGCACATGGCAGTGCGCGTCGATCTTGGGTTCGGTCAGAACACCCATCATTGAAATGTGGCCAAAATAGCCTGACGAAGTTCGCCGGTAATTTCCGGTTTGACGCCAAACCAGGCCTCAAACGCTGGCACCGCCTGGTTGAGCAACATGCCAAGACCGTTGACCGTCTGGTGACCGCGCAGACGCGCCGCCTCCAGCAGGGGCGTTTCCAGCGGGATATAGATCAGGTCGGACACCATGGCCGACAGGGGCAGCGCGTCCAGCCGGATGTCCAGCGGCGGCTGGCCGTACATGCCCTGGTTGGTGGTGTTGACCAGCAGGGCGCAGCCTTCAAGCGCGGCTTCTCGCTGTTCCCAATCCAGCACCTGGACGACACCCCCCATGTCCTCGGCCAGTGCCTCGGCCTTGGCGCGGGTACGGTTGATCAGGCGAATCTCTCTCGCCCCCTCGGCCATCAAGCCAAACAGCACGGCCCGAGCCGCGCCGCCCGCTTGACCAGCACCAGGGCATGGATGAGCTCATCGGGCAGGCATTCGGTCGAAATATCGAAATGCTGCAGGGAACGCTGGGTCTGCGCCCCCCACAGGCGCGCCGCCGGCACGCGGATGTCGCCGAAGCTGTCGCGCTCCAGCCGGGTGGTACCGCCGTCGGGCGGGTGATCGGCCATGTCAGGCTCCCGAAGAGTTCGCTGTCAAAATACGGGTCGGTTCACCCTAGCAAAGACCTGCGCGTCTTTGAAGCGGCGCACACCTTCTCAAGCCCCCTGGAAGCCCCATGAGCACGAACATCACGCAAGCCGACCTGATCGAATCCATCGCTGCCGCGCTGCAGTACATCAGCTAAGTCTGAGCGTGGCGGAAGCGTCAGCCCAAGCGGCTTTGGCCAGCGTGTTACGCGGCGTGCTGATGGTGTGCAGCAGCGAAGACGGCTTCCGCCAGGGGGTTGCGCAGCGCAGATGGACCAGCGCGACACAATGCAAGTGCTTGTGCCGGTAAGCACTCGAACTCGTGCCTACCCTACTTGGGCACCCCAAACACCGGTCGGAATGCTCAGCGCTATGTCTGATGACCCTAACCGCAGCCCCAGACCCGGAGAAACAAACCTGTCCGCTAAGAACTCTGCAGCTTCTGCTGCGGCCGTGTTCGCCGGCCTTCAGCGAGGGCTTGAGCTTCAGGGCGGCAGCGTCTTTGATCTGGCAGATGTTGTACTGACGGCATTGCTGGAACTCGGGATTGAGATGGACGTAGGCGCGGCGCTGGTCGAAACGGTTGCGTCGAAGGCGCCGTCATGCGTGGAGCTTTGGAACGATCGCTTGGAATACGAGGTTCCGATTGCAACCAACAAGTTCGGCCGCTCCCTTTGGAGGAGACCTCCTGAGGAGTCTTGGGGTCCGCACCAGGCGGAGGTAATCGGTGCTGCGGCGTTGTTGCCCGATCGAACTTTCAATCCCTGCAGTCCAGCCGAATTGGAGATCTTTCGCTGGACGTACGAAGGCTGCATGGAGGACGAGCCGAGTGCCCAACACGAGAGGTCAGACGATGCTCTCGTAATCGCATTAGTCCGATGGCGCTCGTGCAGGCCGACTTACTGCGAGTTGCATCGAGAGGGCTTGTGGATGGTGGAGGGCGGCAGATGGGTGATGCGGCAAGGCTTCGCGAAGAGACGTTCTTACTGGGTCCATCGTGCCGGTATGTAGCGCGCCCCCTTACGCCAGTTTGATAGCCTCTTGCACCGGCCGATGTGCGTCAGTATAGGTCAAAAGATGTACCGAATGGGACTTGGACCCATTCAGTACATCAGCTAAGTCAGAAGTCAGCGAAAGCGTCGGCCCAAGCGGCTTAGGCCAGCGTGTTGCGCAGCGTGCAGGTGGTGTGCAGCAGCGTGCGTCGAAAGGGGTACTGAATGGGTCTTGGACCCATTCAGTACATCAGCTAAGTCCGCAGTCGGTGGAAGCGTCGGGGCAAGCGACTTCGCCAGAGTATTGCGCAGCGTGCAGACGGTGCGCGTGTCCGCGCTCAGAAGCAGAAACTGCATGATCATTGCAGCGGCTGGTGGCGACGGAGGTTTGACAAGACTGCAGCTAAGCCCGGGATTGCGGTTGTAGACGCTGCGGAGTGCAGGGTCACGAATTTGCTTGCATCTCGCGGCGTAGCTGCTTTGCGCTTAACGAGTGCATGGGTCGGACGATGCCCCGAGTGACCATGGCGAACAACTCCGCACTTGGCGCTAGCGTGCGGTTTCTTAGCCGAAGCAATCCAATTGGCATGCCGATGGGCAGATCTATCGGTAGAACCCGCAGGAATCTCGGCACTTTCCCGAAGCGAAGCACCGAGCCGTACATGGCTGTGAGAAACCCGTTTGTCGCAATCAGCTCATATCGGACGAGCATTGACATAGACGTGACGACGGAGTGTGGCAGCTCCAACCCGTGCTTGCGCAGCTCAGTTGCCAACTGTGCTGTTACCCCGCCGTCTGTCACTGGAAGCACCCATTGTTGGCGGGCGGCTTCCTCCAATGTCGTCGTTCTTCGACTTGCGAGTGGATGAAGTGCTCCAGCGACTATGAACAATCGATCATCGAACAACCGGTCGAAAGTCAAGCCATTGTTCTCAACACCCAATTGCTCGCGGCCTATGCCGATGTCCAGCGATCTCGCAAGTACTTCGCTTCCGAGCTTTCCCGACTCAAGTTCTGCCACATGGAAACGGAATTTAGGCCGCTCTTTGAGGATGGTGGTGAGAGCCAGAGGCAGCATTCCAGCACACATGCTTGGTGTGCCCCCGAGCCGCAACTCTCCAATGCTTGCATCTGCCAACGCGCCCAACTCGTCTACAGCTTGACGCAGCTCCTCAAACATTCCCGTCGCCCGCCGTAATAGAACCTCGCCTTGAGGAGTGGTAGTCACGCCCCGATTCGTCCGATCGAACAATCGAACGCCGAATGTCCGCTCCAGTTCGGCGATTGACTTTGAAAGTGCCGGCTGTGTGAGGCCGATCTCGTTCGCGGCCTTCAAGATGCTTCCAGACTGCGCTACCGCGAGAAAAAGACGCAGCTCGCGCAGCGTCACCCTTCTGTCGATCAAACTCACGCTCATTCGGTATAACCCACGGTGGATATCTAAACGCCCATTATCGATACTTGAACTATACCCCGCATGCTAGACTGCACCCCTCATGACACTGAAGGAAGAAGCATGAAGAAACTCGTATGCACCTTTTGCGCTCTGCTGGTCGGTCCGGCCATTTCCAATGCGCAGGCCTTAGCTGGGGCAACAGGCGAGCGCGCCGGCATCACTGCTGTAGCACGGCATGTTTTCGACGACATAACTATGCCGGGCAAGGAGTTTCGTGTGCTTCACACGACGTATGCTCCGGGCGGTCAAAACCCGAAGCACTACCACCCTTCCCATGTGGTGTTCTATGTGCTCGAAGGATCGGGCGTTTGGCAGGAGGAGGGAAAGGAACCCGTCACGCTGAAGCCGGGGGACAGCCTCCACGTTCGGCCCGGGATGATTCATGCGCACCGCAATTTGAGCGCAACGGAAAAACTCGTTTTTCTAGAGTTTGTTATCGTAGACAAGAGCCAGCGCAGCACAGTCCCGATGCGATAGCAAGAACGGCAGCCGATCAATACGGGGGACTCCTCCGAGTTGGACCTAGATATCGATGCGAAGGTCAAGTGTAGATGGCTCCTGGCTCTCGTATCGGCTCTGCCAGTGACTTGCAACTATCAAAGTGGTGTCTCCGCATTGCGCCTCCTTGCCTGCCGGGCTTAGAGCAGTGCGGGCACCTGACTATCGGCAACGCAAGGTGCCCTTCCGAGATGCTTTCTTTGTGAGCTTGGGTTTTTGACACTCCAGCTCGGCTCGCGCTCATCCTGTCTCGAGTGCAAGTTGAAGGTTGTCGCCCCAGCTTGGCCTCCCGGCTGTTCTCCTCACAGGCCTTGATCTCCACGTTCCCCACCGCGTAGTCGCCCAGGTCGTTCTTGCGCGACATGCAGAACTTTCCGCGCCCATTCCCTCGCAAGTGCAGCTTGCCGCTCTCCGTCCAGACCTGCAGCCACTCCTCGAAGGTCATCGTGACCTGGATTCGGTGGCCGTTCCGATCTGGTTTCCGGCGCCGTTGCGTTTTCTTCTGTACGTTGTATGCGTCGCGCAGCTTGCGCAACTCTTGATCCGTCAGCTTCATGCTGATCTCCTTTTGAAGTCGGCCTACGCTGGGCCGAACTCCAGTCTGCGTTCGCAGCCCTTTCCCAGCAATATTCCTTCGCGCAGCTAGCCTGCACCCCACGCTCTGCCCGCGCACCTTACAGCCCCAGGGTGACGTCTGGCTGCCCCATCGCTTGACGATCAGCACTCTGCGTACGCGGAGCACTGCTCTACATAGGTGCCGTCGTGGGCCACGCTGCCGGCCAGCTTGAGCGAAACGGCCAAGCCGACAATCGGAGCCTAAGTTCAGCCGCCTGGTCTGTGGACAAGGTGAAGTCGAAACGAAGATTGAACTCCCGCTCTACGAGCGACTTGCACGGCATGCCATTCGGCGGGATAAGAAACCTATGTGAGTTGCTGACCTCAACCTCACCGATCTCATTCACGAACTCCATCTCACCGCGATGACCGACTGCCGGTACGGCTCGTGCGGAATGCTCGTTGAGGCAGTAGTGCCTCGCGTGCTTTGCGCACACCCGAGAAGGTATCCAAACCGGCAATCGAAAAGGTCAAGCAAGCGGTCATCGCTACTGGCTACATACCCAACATGCTAGCGGGTGGCTTGAAGTCGCGTCGCAGCATGACTGTAGTCGGTTTAGTTCCGATCATTTCCGTGCCGCAGTTCCTGCCCACAGTACGGGTCATGACGGAAACGTTGGATACGAGCGGATATCAACTTATCCTTGGGCAGACCGGTTATGACCATGCGCGCGAGGAAAAGCTAATTTCAAGTTTGATGGGGCGTAGACCAGACGGCGTAGTTGTTGCCGGTCAGGTGCACTCGCCCAAGGCTCGCGAACTCCTGAAAAATCTTGGTGTTCCAGTTGTGGAGACCTGGGACCTTAGCGAGCATCCAATTGACATGATTGTTGGCTTTTCGCACATCAAGGTGGGCAATGCGGTGGCTGGTTTTTTCCTGTCGCGCGGGTGGAAGAATGTGGCCTTAGCCACGGGTGATGACGAGCGAGCCCAACAGCGACGCCAAGGATTCATGGCCACTTTTGGTCACGACGTTCCCACGGTGACGATTCCCGCCCCTAGCAACCTGGCAAGCGGGCGACGGGCGCTGAGCGAAATCCTGGAAAAAGAGCCGGGCATCGAGGCCATCTTCTGCAGTTCAGACGGACTTGCCCAGGGTGTGCTGGTCGAGGCGCTTGCGCGTGGCTTGCGGGTTCCGCAGGACTTGGCACTGTGCGGTTTCGGCGATGCCGACTTTGCGGCCCACTTGGTGCCGTCACTCACGACAGTGCATGTGGACGGTGCGGGAATTGGCCGCATGGCAGCCGAACTAATCCTGAGCCGCTGCGCCGGGAAAGAAGTCCCTCAGAAGATTAACGACATCGGTTTTCGCATCGTTGAGCGGGAATCAACGGCCTTGCGTTCAGAGTAGCCGCCAGCCCTGATTCCGGTAATCAGCGACGAACTGGTCCATGCTCTTGCGCTAATGACTTTCTGCTTCTGGCCGATCTGCTCCACGAGCTACTGCTATCGGCAAGTGCTGTGACCGTCAGCTAATGGCCGATAGCCCCGCTCTTGACGGTCCCCACATAGCTGCCATTGAAGGCGGCCTCCCCGGTCCCGGAATCAAGGCCGCCTCCGAAGACCAACTCAGATTTCCGTCTGTTCGGAGATTTCAAGAGCGTCGTCGACCTCGATACCCAGGTACCTCACGGTCGACTCCAGCTTGGAGTGGCCGAGCAGAAGTTGCACGGCTCGGAGGTTCTTGGTGCGTCGATAGATCAGCGTCGCCTTTGTCCTTCGCATCGAATGTGTCCCGTACTCGGCACGGTCAAGGCCCAGTTGATCAACCCAGTGACCAAGTATCCGGGCGTACTGCCGAGTTCCCAAGTGGGGCGAATCGTGGAGCCTGCTCGGGAAAAGGTAGTCATCGGATTTCAATGCCGCCTGCTTGATCCAAGCCTGCAAGGCCTCCCTGGTGACTGCCGTGATCTCGAATTGCACAGGGCGCTTGGTCTTGTGCTGCATGACGATGGCTCTGGTGGCCACCTGATCACCATGGGACACATCACGCACTTTGAGCGCAACCAGGTCACATCCGCGAAGCTTACTGTCGATGCCGAGGTTGAAGAGTGCGAGCTCACGGACCCGACCTTCCATCTGAAGACGTACTCGCAGGGCCCAGATGTCCTTCACCTTGAAGGGAGCCTTTTGCCCGACGATCTTGTCCTTGTTCCACGGCTCATGATGAACAGTAGTGCCTGAGGTTTCCATGATGGTCTCCCATCGAGTTGAGGGTCCCTGAGCATGCGCTTGTGAGGCACCAGCATATTGCGCTGCGTCAAGTCAGGAAAGCGCACTCGAGCGGTACGGGTGACTGCAAACGAGTGGGGTGGCAAACCAGCGCTATCGGCCATGAGCCGTCAGCTAGGGACGCTCTCGATAGCAGTCGTTAGCGACTCGTAGCGCCAATAGGCAGTCTGCAAAAGGACGCTGAATAGATTTCAAGACCGTTGCGGTCTGATCGTTTCCCTAAACGGTGCTACTGCCTCACGAAGTATTTCCTGCAACTGGTGTGACAGGCAAGATGCCCCGATTCACCGTGGAACGCTGCAATGTCCGGTATCCGCTGAACACGGAGGCAGGGTTTTTGAGGGATCTTCTGGCGGCCGGGCCAGATCGTCCAGAATGGGACAGTCGGGCCGGTCGTCGCCGTGGCAGTGGTGCAGCAGTTGCAGCAAGCTGCGCTGCATCGCCAGCATGGCTTCGATGCGCTGTGACAGCTCATCCACATGCTTTTGTGCGATGCGCTTGACGTTGGCGCTGGCACGGCGGCGGTTTTGCCACAGCGCCACCAACTCGCCGATCTCTGCCATGGCAAAGCCCAGATCGCGTGCGCGCTTGATGAAGCGCAGGGTATGCACATCGGCCTCGTTGTACTGTCGGTAGCCGCTGTCGGTGCGAGCTACGCGCGGCAGCAGGCCCAGCGATTCGTAATGGCGCACCATCTTGGCTGAAACCTTGGAGAGTTCGGCGGCCGTGCCGATGTTGACGGGCCAATGTGCGCTGCGCATGGTGCAGGCCTCAGACAGCGACGGCATAGCCTTCATCGGCGATGGCCTTGACCACCACCTCGCGCGGCTGCTGGGTCTGAACTTCAACCCGGTTTTGGCTACGGTCGATCTTGACCTCGGCCTGCGGGTCGATCTGCTGCAGGGCGCGCGTCACGGATCTTTCGCAATGGTCGCAGCGCATGCCGGTCACGGTAAAGGTCTGGTTCATGGTGTTCTTCCTTGGGTAAAAGAGATTGAAGGAAAGCATATCCTGAACCCTGCCATGGTGGGAAGGTCAAGTCATGGGTGAGATTTCTTTATTCAGCCTCAGATACGACAAGGGACTTGACTCTACCATCATGGTAAGGTTGAGAATGAATACATGAACACGACAAATCCTTCTTCCTCCCCTGCCGCTACGCTTGACCTGGGCATTGGCGGCATGACTTGCGCCTCCTGCGTCACTCGCGTGGAGAAAGCGCTGAAAAAAGTGCCTGGAGTGACCGAAGCCACGGTCAACCTCGCCACCGAATCGGCGCGCATCCGTTTTGCGCCCGGAGATCAGGTCGAAGCTCGATTGCGGCGCGCCGTGCGCGATGCCGGCTACGAGCCACGCGCGGCCGACGCGCTGGCGCAAGAAGCCGACGAGTCGCCCTGGGCCGGTTTTGCACCGGTGGCGGTGGGCCTGGCGCTGTCGCTGCCGCTGGTGCTGCCGATGCTGGCCGATCTGGTCGGCGTGCATTGGATGCTGCCCCCCTGGTTGCAGTTTGTACTGGCCACGCCGGTGCAATTCATTTTGGGCGCGCGTTTCTACAAGGCGGGCTGGCATGCCCTCAAGGCCTTGACCGGCAACATGGACTTGTTGGTGGCGATTGGCACGAGCGCGGGCTGGGCGCTGTCGGTCTGGCTCTGGCTGTTCGCCGGCCACGCCGAGCATGGCGGCATGCCGCACCTGTATTTCGAGGCCTCGGCGGTGGTGGTCACACTGGTGCTGCTGGGCAAGTGGCTGGAGGGGCGCGCCAAACGCCAGACCACGGCCGCCATCCGCGCGCTGCACGCGCTGCGACCCGATGTCGCGCACCTGATGAGCGTCGAAGGCGAGGTGGATGTGCCCGTGGCTGAAGTGTTGGTGGGCGACCGCCTGGTGGTGCGCCCGGGTGAGCGCCTGCCGGTGGACGGCAGTCTGCTCGAAGGCCACACCCAAGTCGACGAATCCATGCTCACCGGTGAGCCGCTGCCCGTGGCCAAAGATGCCGGTGCCAGGCTGACCGGCGGTTCCATCAACGGCGAGGGCCGCATCGTGATGCAGGTGGACGCGGTGGGTGGCGAGACGGTGCTGGCCCACATCATTCGCCTGGTGGAGGATGCGCAGGCGGCGAAGGCGCCGATCCAGCGCCTGGTGGACCAGGTCTCGGCGGTGTTCGTGCCAGTGGTGCTGGCGATCGCGCTGCTCACGCTGCTGGGCTGGTTGTGGACCGGTGCCCCGACCGAGGCCGCCGTGATCCATGCGGTGGCGGTGCTGGTGATCGCCTGCCCCTGCGCGCTGGGACTGGCCACACCGGCCGCCATCATGGCCGGCACGGGGGTGGCGGCCAAACACGGCATCCTGATCAAGGACGCGCAGGCCCTCGAATTGGCGCACCGGGTGAATGTGGTGGCCTTTGACAAGACCGGTACCCTGACCGTGGGTCAACCCCGCCTGCTGGCCTTTGATGTGGCCGACGGGCAAGACGAGCCGGCACTGATGGCGGTCGTGGCCAGCTTGCAAAGCGGCAGCGAACACCCGCTGGCACGCGCCGTGGAGCGGGCCGCGCAGGCGCGTGGGCTGGCCGTGCAGGTGCCGGACAATGTGCGCGCCGTGCCCGGGCGCGGCAGCGAGGGCGAGGTGGGCGTGGCCAGCTACCTGATCGGCAGCCTGCGCTGGATGGACGAACTGGGTGTGGCGCTGGGCCCACTGGCGCCGCGCGCGGCAGCGCTGCAACAGCAGGGCGCCACCCTGTCGCTGTTGGTGCAGCGAACCACTGCCGGGCTGACCCCCTGTGCCTTACTGGCCTTTGGCGATGAACCCAAGCCTGGCGCGCAGGAGGCGCTGGCGGCGCTGCGAGCGCGCGGCATCCGCACCCTGATGATCTCGGGCGACAACCGTGGCGCGGCCGAGGCCATGGCGCGACGCCTGGGTCTGCGTCCGGAAGAGGGTGAGGTGCTGGCCGAGGTGCTGCCGGGCGACAAGGCGGCGCAGGTGGCGGCTCTCAAGCAGGGCGGCCGCGTGGTAGCCATGGTTGGCGACGGTGTCAACGACGCGCCGGCGTTGGCAGCAGCCGACGTCGGCCTGGCCATGGGTAATGGTACCGATGTGGCCATGCATGCAGCCGGCATCACCCTGATGCGGGGTGACCCGCGCCTGGTGGCTGCGGCGCTCGAGGTGTCGCGCCGTACCGTGGCCAAGATCCGGCAGAACCTGTTCTGGGCCTTCATTTACAACGTGGCCGGCATCCCGCTGGCAGCGCTGGGTTACCTCAATCCGGTGATCGCAGGGGCGGCCATGGCCATGAGTTCGGTCAGCGTGATGAGCAATGCCCTACTGCTGCGGCGCTGGCGGCCCTGAAAGGCCACGGCCCCCCACCGTGCCGTGCCGTGCCGCTTTTGATCCTAACCTGTTTAACATGCACTTCACACACAAGACCTTTACCCTCTGGCTGAGTTTGGCGGCGAACATGGCGCTGGCGCAAACCCTGCCGCTGCCCCAGCCTGCACCGGGGCTGATGCCTCAGCCTGCCCAAGGCCAGCGGCTGTTCGCGCAGCATTGCGCCGCCTGCCACGGCTTGGACTTGAAGGGTTCTGACCGGGGGCCACCGTTGCTGCACCCGGTCTATGAACCTTCGCATCACAGCGATGCTGCTTTTCAGGCGGCTGTGCGCTACGGCAGCCGGGCGCACCACTGGAAGTTTGGCGACATGCCGCCAGTGTCCGGGCTGTCGGCGGACGATGTGGTCCACATCACGGCCTACGTGCGTCAGCAGCAGCGCAAGGTGGGTATTCGTTAGAGCCTGTTGCAGAGACGGGGCTGTATCCGTCTCACTGGGCGTTGCGGTGTGCTTGTGCCTTGGCCAAGGTGCCCAGCAGCTTCAGGGCCGCCTTGATCTGTGGGGTCACGGGATGCCCCAGATTCAGCCGCAAATGGCGCGTGAAGCGCCGGTCGGCCGAGAACAATACCCCAGGCGCCGTGCTGATGGACTGGGCCATGGCCTGGTGGTGAATTTCCAGGGTGTTCACTCCCCCAGGCAACTCCAGCCAGACAAAGTAGCCCCCTTGGGGTTCGGTCATCCGGGTGCCCTTGGGAAAGCAGCGCTCGATTAGTGTTCTTGCCGCAGTGTGCTGGGTTTGCAATGCGCCTCGCAGATGGCGCAGATGCCGATCAAATCCGCCCTGCACGAGGTACTCGGCGATCGCCAGCTGCGGTGGTATCGGCGAAGCCAGCGAGGTCATCATCTTCAGGCGTTCAACATCCTTGGCATAGCGCCCGGCTGCTGCCCAGCCGACCCGATACCCCGGTGCCAGAGATTTGGAAAACGAGGAGCAATGCAGCACCAGACCCTCTTGGTCAAAGGCCTTGGCTGGCAAAGGCCGGCGTGCGCCGAAATGCAATTCTGCATAGACATCGTCCTCGATGAGGGGTACGCCGTAGCGTGCCAGCAATTGCACCAATGCCTGCTTTTTGGCATTGGGCATCAAAGCCCCAAGAGGATTCTGGAATGTGGGCATGAACCAGCAGGCTGCCACCTTCTGCTGCTTGAGCAAGGCCTCCAGAGCCTCCAGTCGGACCCCCTCCGCAGGATCGGTCTCGACCTCAACGGCTTTCAAGTGCAGGCGTTCCAGGGCCTGCAATGCTGCATAAAAAGTGGGAGATTCGACCACCACCACATCACCGGGCTGCGTGACAGCTTGCAGGCAAAGGTTGAGCGCCTCCATGGCACCGTTGGTCACGATGATTTCGTCCCCACGCGTGGGGACTCCATTAAGGGCATAACGCCGTCCGATCTGAGCACGCAGAGACTCGTCTCCGGCCGTCAATGCTCCGGATATTTGAGCCGGCCCCAGACGCCGCATGGCACGGGCACCACTTCGGGCCAGTTCTTCGAAGGGGAACAACTGCGCCGCAGGAAAAGCTGAACCCAGCGGTACCACATCGACATCGCGCGTGGAGCCCAGTAATTCAAAGACCAACTCGCTGATGGCTACCGGTGTGATACGCCCGTTGGGCAGCGCTGCATCGGGCGGCAATCTGGTCAGATGATGCCGCGCCCGCACAAAGTAGCCCGATCGGACCCTGGCCTCTACTAAACCCTGTAACTCCAATTGTGCGTAGGCCTGAAAGATCGTCGATGGACTCACACCACGCTGTCTTCGCAAATCACGCACCGAAGGCAGGCGATCCCCGGGGCGTAGCGCCCCTGATCGGATGCTGGCCGCCAGTTCATCGGCTAGCTGCTGGTAACGCGTCAGGCGGACAGCAAACATGTCTTCCAGAATCTCCAGTGAAGGCCTTGATGCTATACCAGTCAATGAAAATTCAGCCATGGGTCCAAAACAGCAAGAATGAACACAGAATTGTCGTGACCAGAGCATTCCCACACATGCCCGCCACTGCCAGGTCCAAGTGGTCTGGATATTCGGCTTGCGCGCGAACGAGACCTATGGCGTGCGCACTCACACCCAATGCAAAGGCTTGAACCCTTTTATCCCGTACCCCCAGCCAACGCAGCAGGGGTGGCGTCAGCAAGGTGCCCACTACCCCAGTGAGCAAAACAGCGGTTACGACAATGGTCTGGTCGGCACCAACGCTTTTCGCCAGGGACAGTGCCACGGGCATGGTGGCTGCCTTGGGTGCCACAGCAGCGGTGATGAGCCAAGGTGCGTCCAGCATCCATCCGGCAACCAGCACCCCTGCCACCGAAATCACCGATGCCAAAAGCAGACCAAGGAGCAAGTGGGGAAGTAGGGGGCCGAGTTTTCGGCAGACCTGATGAAGGGGAATCGCCATCGCCACAACGGCCGCATCCATGGCAGTGCGCAGTGGATGGATCCGTTCGGAAAAATCGGAAGGGTTCAAGCCGAACACGGCGCAAGCACATAGGACCAGGAAAACGGATACGAATACCGGTAAGGCGAGCACATGACGTTGGCTCAGACGGAACACACCTTTGGATGCCCAATAACACACGCCGGCAAGCACCAGTGCAGCAATTTGCTCAAGCATCGTGGTTGCTCTTTCGGGGTGTACATTGCAGTGTTGCGATGAGAAGTCCGCAAGCCGCGGCCATGAACAAGGTGACGGGCAATCCGCCCACCAGCAACAACGCCATCTCGCGTGGCGCCCATCGTAAGCCCACGACTGCAGCTACCAGCGAGGGCAAGAGGAACAGCGTCAGGTGATTCAACAAGAAGGCACTGGCACCCGCAAGCGCTGTAGGCGCCACCTGCCTGAAATGGAGAAACACCCACAGGGCCAGGAAGCCCCAGAAATTGCCTGGCACACGAACCCCGAGCCGCTGGGACAGAGCATCACCCAGTAGCTTGAGGCCAACGAGGGCGAGTAAACCAACAAGAATCGAAAAATTGCGTTTCATCTGATGCAGTGTCCAAGCATTTCGTGAGATGGAGGCGTATCAGACGCCCGCATAACTGGTCGGATCAGTATTCATCTGATACGGTCAATTTTCTGCATATCTGAATCCTGCGCATCAGAAGGGTCGACGGCAACATTGGCACATGCCTGGTCGACAGCCTCGTCCGGGCGCGCTGCCTCGAAACCATTTGCCTTTCGCGGAATGGGGGGCATGCGAATAACCCGTGAGGCCATCATGCAGAAAATCATCCCTATCCATTCCGTCGACGCTGTGGCTGCGAGCGACAAAATTCATGTCCGCTCTATTGATGGAATTTTCTCAAGATGGCGTTGGATCATGGTCTGGCTGACCCAAGCCTTCTTTTATGGCGTTCCATGGCTGAACTGGAGCTCGCGTCAGGCCGTGCTGTTTGACCTTGAGGCCAAGCGCTTTTACCTGTTTGGTGCCGTGTTGTTTCCGCAGGATCTCATCTACTTGGCCAGTTTGTTGGTCGTCAGTGCGTTGCTGCTGTTTTTTGCAACTGCCGTGGTTGGGCGCGTCTGGTGCGGCTTTGCCTGCCCACAAACTGTCTACACCGCCATCTTCATGTGGGTCGAGAATAAGTGCGAAGGCAGTCATCAGAACCGCAAGCGTTTGGATAAGACCAGATGGACAGCAGAGAAGCTGCTTCGTCGGGGTGGAAAAAACTTGGCATGGGTCGTTTTTGGTCTGTGGACAGGCTTCACCTTTGTTGGCTACTTCACTGCCATGCGCCCACTGATGGCCGATGCCCTGTCGATGACAGTCAGCCCATGGACCACATTCTGGATTTTGTTCTATGGCTTGTTCACTTATCTGAATGCGGGCTTGTTGCGCGAAAAGGTGTGTCTGCACATGTGTCCCTACGGACGATTTCAGGGGTCACTCATGGATGCGCACACCTTGAACGTGGCCTACGATCACCGGCGGGGTGAGCCGCGGCGCGGAACAGTTGAAAATGACCGCCGGCTTGCGAAGGAAGGTCACTGCATCGACTGCACACTGTGTGTGCAGGTCTGTCCTACTGGTATCGACATTCGCAATGGGCTGCAAGCGGCTTGCATTGCCTGTGGTCTGTGCATTGATGCTTGTGATGAGGTGATGGCCAAGATCCAGGCACCTAAAGGCTTGATCCGCATGGCCTCGCTGAATGAGTTGAGCGGGGAACACAAGACTGGAGTGCCTTCGTTCATTAGACGAGTGATTCGCCCGCGGGTGGTGGTGTATGGCGTTCTTCTAGGCATGATCATCGCTGCAACCGTCTCGGCGTTTTCCAACCGGAAGGATGTTCGAATGGACATCATTCGAGATCGCTCGGTGATGGCCCGGCAGATCGAACGCGGTGCTGTCGAGAACGTCTATTCATTGCACTTGATGAATGCGTCTGATCACGTGAGAACGGTCACCATCAATGTACTTCCAGCTGACTTGCTTGACCTGATTCAGCCTGTTAAAGCGAGACTAGAGCCAGCGAAGGCCACCACCCTCACGGTGACCGTGCGCATGCCAGGCATGCAGGCCTTACAACGCGCAGGAGAAGTCCTGCCCATCAAATTTGTTGCGGTACTTGAAGGTGATACCGGTGAGCCGTCAACAGTCGAACCTTCAACCTTTCTGATACCGCGCCTGTAAGCGTCCGGATAAAAGCCTCCCGGTAATGTAGATAGCGGACGTTCCCAGCGGCGGCAATGGGTCGGACTGAGACATTCACGTAACAGCGTCCGACAAAGGACATCAAGACAACATCAACTTTGTGCCTGAACATCAGGCAACTTAACCAGCGGCGAGCCAAGTGCTCGCCGTTTTCATTTGTGCCGGGGCATTGGCGAACCAGAATTTTCGTGTGGTTCGCCAATCGGTCCCTCGTATGTTCGCCACCCGAAATCTCCAATGACACCTGTTCCTCAACAACGTCAAAGGAGTACTTCATGCCAGCAACGGCAACCTCACTCACCCGATCGACCCTAGAGGCGATCAACAACCTGTCACCCGGAGATCGCCGGGTGCTCAACGAGAACGAACTGGCCCAGCGCTGGGGCATCAGCCCCAAAACACTTCAGCGCTGGCGCTGCGAAGGTCGTGGCCCCAAGTATCTGAAATTGTCCAAGCGCGTGAGTTATGCGCTCGAGATGATTTTGGATTTCGAGAAGAACGCTCTGCACGTTTCGACTTCCGAGCGCGCGACGGCCTGAAGGGAGTACAGAGATGAACGACTTGTCCATTTTCCCTGCCGACATTGCTGAGATGTCTGTTTCCCAGCTGGCCACCCTGCCTGCGCAGCAACTGGTGGAGGTCGATACCAATTTGGATCAGGCCATTGCCTGGCTCAAAGCGGCTCGCA
>JAURGS010000230.1 GCA_030833685.1 Rhodoferax sp.
GCCCGAACGTGGGTACCTACTCTGTGGCGCAGGGTTCGCTGGACGTGGGTACGTTGGCGCTCGGAGACGGCAGCGTCGGTCTTGCCAGCAATTACACCCTGGACGGAGGAAGCCACAGCGCCGACATCACCCAGCGACCACTGTCGACCTGGAGCGGAGCTGGCGCAGACAACCGTTGGAGCAACCCTGCCAATTGGGATGCCTTGCCAAACCTGAACAACGTGGCAGCAGTCAGCATCCCTAGTGCCACGGTGGTTTATGACGCGGCCGCTGGCAACACCACGCTTGGCAGTCTGAGTGCCAGCGCACTCACCGTCAGCGGTGGCAGCCTGCAACTGGCCAGTGGCCTGGCCTTGCAGTCATACAGCCAGAGCGGTGGCCTACTTTCGGGCCAGTCGCTAGCTGTGAGTAACAGCTTCAGCCAAAGCGCAGGCAGCATCGAGATGGCCAGCATCGATTTGACGCACACCAGTGGTAACCTGTCTTTCAGTGGCTTAAACGCCAGTGGCTCAGTCAGCTTGGCCGCACCGACAGGCTCAATCGCTCAAAGTGGCCCAGTCACCGCACAAGCCTTGAGTATTCAATCTGCCTCTGGCGTTGTGCTGAACAACAGCGGCAACCGGGTTTCCGTTTTCAGCGCCAGTAACAGCGGCTCTGGTCCCATTGAGCTGACCAGCTTTGGGCCACTGGATTTGCAAAACATCAACAACACCAGCGGTAACATCAGGGTGGTGGGCACAGGCGGGGTCACAAGCTCTGGGGCGGTTGTCGCCAGCAGCGGCTCAGTGTCCGTCACCGCCAATAGCCCACTGACCATTGGCGCTGGTGGGGTCAGCGCGTCGGGCAATATCGACCTGGTCGCCACCAACCAGACCAGCGATGGCAACATCGTGCTTGACGGCCCCATCACCTCCAGTTCTGGCACGCTCACCATCGACGCTGCGGCTGATCTGACCCAGAACAGCTCTGTTTCCGCGCCGCAGGGCTCTGTGCGTGCCGGTGGCACCATCAGTTTCGGGGCTAACGCCATCAGTGACGCCCGCCTGAGCTACCAGGACAGCAGTCAGTCCACGGTGTCACCCCCAGCCACCAGTATTGGCGATGTGGTCCTGGACCCTGTGGCTTTAAATGAAATATCGAGCATCACAATCGTGGTCTCTTACGCCCAGGAGTTCACGGCCCAGACAGACTCAACACAGACCGCCACGCCAACTACCACTCAAGCGACCCAGACCTCGACGCAATCAGAAGACAGCGGCTCAAGCGCAGACGCTGCAGCCACAGGTAGCCAAAGCACCAGCGAATCCACTGCTGAAGGTGACAAAGAGAAAGAGGGTGCACAGAGCGTGGGCCTGGTTATCGAGGTGCAAATATGCAGACGCTAAGCCGATCTGGCAGCCCCTGCGGCGTACACTGGCATCGCGCAGCGTTGCTTGGTATGGCCTTGTTCACCTTTGGTGCGCACTTAAGCGCGGCAACCGTCGGTGAAGTGAGTTTTTCCCGTGGGGCCGGGTCGGCCTTGAGCCCCAGCGGGGCCCAGCGCATCATGGGCACTGGACTGGCTCTGAACGAAGGCGATAGCCTGGCCACATCAACCGGCGCTACGGCCATCATCAAATTACAAGACGGCACCAAGTTGACCATGCGCTCTCAGAGCCGGCTGGTGTTTGAGAAATTTCGCTACACAGATGGCGCCAAGGACAACGCTCTGGTCATCAAACTGACCGAGGGTGGCGTTCGGGTTGTGTCGGGTGAAATCTCCAAAGCGGCGCCAGACGCCGCAGTGATTCAGACCAATGTGGGCACACTCAAGATGATGGGTGGCAATTTTGACGCCCGCATTTGCGGGCCTGAGTGCCAGGTCGAATCCGGAAAAACCGGCGGCAAGCCCAGCCCTACAGTTGTTTCGGCCAGCGCCAAGTTTGTATCGGTTGAAGGCGACCTCTTTGCCGTGCCGCCCGATGGCAACAAGCGCAAGGTATTTGTGGGCTCGCCCGTCAACAAGGGTGAAAGCTTGGAGTCTGGCAGCAAGGCCTCGGGCGTGGTCGTCTTTCAGGATGACAGTCGCCTCACCATCTCAGGCGGCACACAGATCAAAATTGATGACTACCGTTTTGACGCCAAGAAGCCCGCTGAGGGCACCTCGGCGGTTTCGCTGCTGAGCGGTTCCATGCGCGCCCTGACTGGCGTTATCGCCAAAGAAAACGTGTCAGCCGTGAGTTACAACACGCCCACGGCAACCATCGGCATTCGCGGCACGGGCCTGGACCTCGATTGCAGCTCGGCGGGCACCTGCAATTTTTTCACCTGGCTTGGCGCCATCACCGTCTTGCCCAAAGGCCAGACCAATGTGCCGCCTATCTTTATTTCAGCCGGCAGTGGCCTGCAGGTGACGCCAACAAGAACCGAACCCGCCGGCCCCACTCTACAGAACCTGACTCGGCCTGACCAGGTGCCCGTCGATCTCAAGCAACTGTTTACTGTTAGCGACAGCGCTGGCAACCAGGTCGGTTTGATCGTTTCGGTGCAGGAAGGCACGGTCGAACTGGCCAGCGACGAGAAAAAGGTCTACTTGAGCGCTGGTGAAACAGGCGTTGCCTCGCCCGATGGTGAGGTAAGCCGCCCACCAACCAAGCCGCTGTTCATCGAGTTTGATAAAACGCCGCAGCCCAATGCGGTCAACCCCTTGCTGCAGTCTTTGTTCAGTGATGTCAGCGTGCGAACGGTTGAAACATGTCCCTAATCGCGCACAAGGACATCACCAGCCGAGTCATCGGCGGGGCATTGGCACTGCTTGCCGCCATGCACGTGAGCGCGGCTTACGCCCAAGCGTCTTCCCAGAACAACCCTGCCGTGCAGACGTTCGCCATCACAGGCTTTACTGTCCAGGGCGACAGCCCGATACCCGATGCAGAAGCGCAGTCGGTATTGAGCTCTTACGCAAGCCCCAAGGCCACGCTTGACAGCCTGCAGCAGGCCGTTGGCGCGCTTGAGACCCATCTGAAGCGACAAGGGTTCAATCTGCATCGGGTGGTCTTAGCGCCGCAAGATGTTGGTGGCGTCATCACGCTCAATGTGGTGAGCTTCAAAATCAGCAAGGTTGAGGTGGAAGGAAACCAGCGTTACTCGAGCGCCAATATTCTGGCCAGCATCCCGGAAATGGCACAAGGGAAAACACCCAACTTTGTGACCCTGGCTGCTCAAACAGCTATCGCCAACGACAACAAGGGCAAGCAGATCAAGGTTGCGCTCAAAGAGGCCGACGATGCCGACAGCATTGAGGCGCGCGTTATGGTGCGCGAAAGCAAGCCCTGGGGCCTGTCTTTTTCCGGCGGCAACACAGGCTCTTCAACCACCGGTAACGACCGTTTCACGGTATCGGGCAGCCATCACAATGTCTTTGGGCTTGACCATCAAGCGACTTTGGCGGTGACCAGTTCGTTCGAGGGCGCCAGCGTCAAGCAAATGGGCCTGAGCTACAAGATACCGCTGTACCGAATGCGCAGCGTGATTGCTGCAAACCTGACAAAGTCTGACGTTGTTGGGGACTTCGGCAGTTTCAGGTCTAGCGGGGTTGGCCAGACCCTGGGCCTGAGCTTCAGCCGTTACCTGGCATCAAAACCGGGACTCAAGCGCTTTCTCAATGTCAACCTGGACTACAAAGAATTCGGTGCCACCAAAATCGATGATGTCTTGCTGCCCGGGCAGCAGGCCCGCGTCAGCCGGCCCTTGACCGTGGGCTACTCGGTTAACGCGGAGACTGATCGGGTCAACTGGAGCTTCAACCTA
>JAURGS010000231.1 GCA_030833685.1 Rhodoferax sp.
AGTGGGACCGTGTCTCGCTGGTTTTACTGTCCATCTTCAGTATTGTGCTGATAGCCGAAGTTGTTGTCACCCAGGTGCGCAAGCGCGTGATCTGAAGCATCCCGCGGGGTGACCAGGCAAAAGCGCAGCACTTCGAGCTTAGCCACCGTCGCCAAGTGCCAAAAAAGGGATGGTAGACCAGCCCAAGGGAAAACACCTAGTTCATTGGCGCTTGAGCACAAGTCCCGAGCGCTCACTATTGGGTTAGCATGATTGCGCGGCGAAACAGCGGCTTGGTTTTCAGACCGCTGGTGGGGCTCATGAGTCCAACGATGCGAACCACGCATGCCCGGCCGTCATGCGCAGTTTGTCAGACATTACCCAAAGGAGTAAAGATGAGAAGAGGTTTTATCACCACCATCGCCGCAGTCGCCATCAGCGCAGCGTTCGGCCTGCATGCGCAGACTGCCGAGAAAGAAATTGTTCTGCATGGCGCTGTGCAGTTTGGCGATGCGCACCCGTTCACCAAAGGGCTGATGAAATTTGAGGAGCTGGTGGTCAAGTACTACGGTAAGCCAGTCAAGTTTGTGCTCCACAAAAACTCCGAGCTGGGCCTAGAGAAAGACTATTTTGCGTACATGAACCAAGGCATCTCGGTGGACTACGCCATCGTTTCGCCTGCACACATGTCCACCTTTGCCAAGGCCGCCCCGTTCATCGATGCGCCTTTCGTCTTTCGCGATCACGCCCAGATGAACAAGGTGATCGAGAAGAACGTGCTCAAGCCGATTGCAGACGAAATCTCAAAGAAAGCTGACGTGTCCCTGATTGGCTACGGCGGCGGTGGCGTGCGCAGCATTTTTGCGACTAAGCCCATCAGCAACATGGCTGAGCTCAAGGGTCTGAAGATTCGCGTGCAAGGCGCACCGATCTGGACGCGTACCTTTGCCGCCGGTGGCATGGCGCCAACCGTGATCGCTTACAGCGAGGTTTACAACGGCATTCAAACCGGTGTGATCCAGGCTGGCGAGAACGAGGCAGCGGGCGTGGAGCAGATGAAGTTCTACGAAGTTGGACCTAACCTGTCCGAAACCCAGCACGCCATCAGCATTCGCCCCATTTGCTTCTCTAACAAGACGATGCGTCGCCTGCCCAAAGACCTGCAAGCTGCCATCATCAAAGCTGGCGCAGAGGCTGGCAACTGGGAGCGCAATCTCGAGTCCAGCAGCGACACGGCGATCCTGGAGTCCCTGGAGAAAGCTGGCAAGCTCAAGCGCATCAAATTCACCGAGCGCGACAAGCTGCAAGCATCGATGGCGCCTGCTCTGGCAGCCTACGCCAAAGAGATTGGCGCAGAGAAGATCTTCGCCGACATCCAGGCCATCAAATAAGGGCCTAGCCTGACTCACTGACAGCCCGCCGCAGTGCGGGCTGGCGGTGAGCCACAGACTCCTGCGGGCACCGACCTGCTCAGATATATGCGTACATTCATCAACCGGATCTACCGAGCGCTTCAGGTGCTGCTGACCGTTTTGATTGCTCTGCTGATCATTCCGGTCACGATTCAAGTCCTTGCCCGTTTCAGTGAGTATGTTCCGCACTTCATCTGGACGGAAGAGATGGCACGCTTTTGCCTGATCTGGATCATCATGATTGGCGCAAGCATCGCGGTCAGGGACGGCGCCCACTTTGATGTGGACGTGCTACCTCACCCCAAGACGCGCCGGGGCGAAGCCATTGCCCGCATGACGGTTCACCTTGGCGTTCTGATTGTGGCGCTGATATTTTTGGCCTTTGGCTGGCGCTTCACCGAATTCGGATTCGATCAGGAGTCTGAACTCACCGGTATCAACATGGCCAGCATCCACGTGGCCTGGCCGTTTGCTGGCTTCGTGTGGCTTTTATTCATGCTTGAAAAACTTTACGACGACTGGCAACTGCTGAAAAAACGCCCGGGAGGCGCCATATGAATCCGGGTGAAGTTGCGCTGATTCTTTTTGGCCTTTTTGCCCTGTTGGTGGTGCTGCGCGTGCCCGTGGCATTTGCCTTGGGCCTGGCCTGCATTCCAGTTTTCTTCATCGATGAGCGGCTCACACCGTTTTTGCTGCTCAACGAGATGATGAAAGCCTACAACTCGTTTTTGTTGTTGGCGATTCCATTCTTCATGTTGGCTGCCAACCTGATGAACTCGGCCGGCATCACCGACAAGCTGGTAAATCTATCGCGCGTGCTGGTGGGTTGGCTGCCGGGTGGCCTTGGGCACGTCAGCGTTATGGTCAGCATGCTGTTTGCTGGAATTTCAGGATCAAGTACCGCCGAGGCTGCTGGGGTCGGTGGGGTCTTGATTCCCGCCATGAAAAAGCAGGGCTACGACACACCGTTTGCCGTATCGCTGGTGGCGTGCGCTGCGGTAATGGGCGTGATCATTCCGCCAAGTATTCTGATGGTGGTTTGGGGCGGCGTGATTTCTGTCTCGATTGGCGGGCTGTTCTTAGCTGGGGTATTGCCTGGACTGATGATGGCAATGTCCTTCATGGTGGTGGTCTACATCTACGCCAAGCGACGTAACTACCCGGTCTTTCCCAAGCCCACCTTTCGGGAAATTGCATCAGCCTCAGGCAGCGCACTGCTGCCCATCATGACACCTGGCATCATCATCGGCGGTATCGTTGGCGGGTTTTTCACACCCACCGAAGCGTCTGTGATTGCTGTGCTGTACGCCATGTTTCTGGGCGTGGTGATCTACCGCAAGCTTGGCCCGAGCCAATTGCGCGAGTCGCTCTACGACTCAGGGCGTTTTGCGGCGATATCGTTGTTTTGTATTGGTACGGCCTCAGCCTTCGGATGGCTGCTGGCGTACTTTCACATCCCGCAACTGTTTGTGGATATGGTTTCCCAATGGGGTGGTGGTGTGATCAGCGTGGGCCTGATCACTGCACTTTGCTTTTTGGTGGTGGGCTGCTTTATCGACGCCATTCCTGCGATCATCATCGTGGGCACCATCTTGGCGCCTCTGGCTGAGAGCGTTGGCATGCACCCCATTCACTTTGCCATCATCGGGGTGATCTCGATCGCCTACGGCCTGGTGACCCCGCCGTACGGCCTGTGCCTGATGATCGCCTGCACAGTTGGCGGCATCAAGATTCGTGCTGCCATCAGGGACACCTTGGTCCTGTTTGTGCCGATGCTGATAGTCCTGGGGCTGGTTATTCTCTTGCCTGACCTGATCCTTTGGCTGCCGCGACTGCTGATGCCTAAGCTGGTGAGCTAAGGCTTACGCAGGCCAATGGTGCCTGGGTGGCTAGTGCGCTGGCAGTTTGCCACGCTCTTTCACAGTGACCCGCCAGAGCGTGCGCGCATGGGCGGGGTCGGTCAATGTGGCGGAGTGCAGCAGTGATGCGTTGTCCCAGATCACCACGTCGCCTACGCCGTAGGACAGGGCAAGCTGGTATTTCTCTTGTGTGGCATGGCGCTTGAGCTCATCGAGCAAATCGACCGCCTCATCCTCAGGCCAGCCCTCAATACCGAATGAACTGCCTGACACCGCGTACAGCGCCATGCGCCCGGTCACCGGGTGAGCGCGGGCAATCGCGTGGCGCACCCATTGCATTTTTTTCTCTTGCGCGGTGTTCAACACCGATGCCACGGTGCGCGAAGACTTATTCAAATCATCGCGGTTGCCGTAATGATGCAGGCCAATCAAGCCTTCTATGGTTTTCTTCATCGCAGCACTCAGATCGTCATAAGCCGCGTACTGGTTGGCAAATAAGGTCTGACCACCGGCTTGGGGCACCT
>JAURGS010000232.1 GCA_030833685.1 Rhodoferax sp.
TTTGCGCCCCTTCGATGTTTTTGAGGCTGTCGTCTATGAACACCGCTTGGCTCGGTTGTACCTGATAGCGTTCGCACAGCAATCGGTAAATCGCCGGGTCCGGTTTCATCAGCTGTTCGCGGCCAGAAACCACGACGCCCTCAAATTCGTTCAGAAAGCCGTGTAGTTGAGTGGCGCGAGGAAATGTTTCCGCAGAAAAATTGGTTAGCGCCAGTGTTCGGTAGCCGCGCTTACGCAGGGTTTGTGCTAGAGCGACGGTACCTTCGATAGGGGGACCTAGGCTCTCCTCCCAGTGTTCAAAAAAAGCCTCGAAAAGGTGCCTGTAGTGGGGAAACCGCTCGCTGCGTTGGGCGATTCCATGTTCAAACAATTGTCCTGCGTCGTGTTGCTCGTTCCAGCCAAGGAAATCGACTTCTGCCAGAAAACGTTCAATGTCCTCGGCCCGGGGTAGGTGCCGTTGGAACAACCAACGGGGATTCCAAGGAATCAGCACATTGCCGATGTCGAAAACTACGGTGTTGATCGGGGTTGGGTTGTTTTCTTGAGCTGGCATGGTTGCAATGAAGTGGGTGCGCGTTGCGACGGTTTTCCGATGCTTGCTATTGTCTGCCAGGGTGAGGGTCTCGCCGGACCCAGGCAGGCGCACGGGCACCTGTCATCTAACTTTGTTACATGCTCACCTGCAAAAAATATTCACCGTTGAGAAAGGTTCAAATGACAATTAAAAATATGTTTTTGCAAATAAAACCAAATAAACACCAGTCATGAAAGCCGGGACAGTGGAGGGTGTGGCGACTATTTTTCTGTAACTAAGTTACAATTTGACGGATCGATCTGCGACCAAAAATCATGCCCAATTCAAAACTGACTGAGTCGACCTGCCAGGAAATCATCATCTTTGGTGGGGTGGGCGACCTAGCCTGGCGCAAGTTGCTGCCAGCCTTGTACCTGGCCCATGCCCACAGCCGACTGGATACGGACTGCCGCATCATTTGCATAGGCCGCCAGGATTGGAGCCGAGAGGACTACATCGCTTTTGTCGAGAAGTCCTCAAAGCCGCAGATCGAGGCGGCGGACTTGCTAGAAAAAACCTGGGGCGGTTTTCTGGCGCGACTGGACTACGTGTGCATGGATGTCACCCAGTCCGAGAGCTACCAGCGTCTGGCTGCTCAGTGCCAGATGGATGCGACGCGGGTTTTTTACCTTGCCACATCGCCGAGCCTGTTCATACGCATTTGTGCGTGTCTGGACGAGGCGCGCCTGATCAACCCCACGAGTCGGCTGGTGCTCGAGAAACCCCTGGGGCACGACTTGCCGTCTGCACAGGCCATTAACATGGCTGTGGCGCGGCATTTTGAAGAGCATCAGATTTACCGCATCGACCACTATCTCGGCAAAGAAACCGTTCAAAACCTGATGGTGCTGCGTTTTGGTAATGCGATTTTCGAGCCCTTATGGCGAGCGCCTTACATCCGCCAGGTTCAGATCACGGTTGCCGAGACCGTTGGTGTGGGCAGCCGAGCTGGCTTTTACGACCAGACCGGCGCTATGCGCGACATGGTGCAAAACCACCTGTTGCAGTTGTTGTGCATCGTGGCCATGGAGGCACCCTTGTCCTTGGACTCCGATGACGTGCGAAACGAAAAGCTCAAGGTCTTGCGATCGCTGCCACGCATGGACCTGGCCAGTGTGCGCCAGTTCACGGTTCGTGGCCAGTACACCGCGGGCAGCGTGGGCAACGAGAAGGCCCAGGGCTATTTGCAGGAAGACAACGTGCGTGCAGGCAGCCCAACCGAAACCTTTGTGGCGCTTCGCACCCAAGTCAACAATGCGCGCTGGGCGGGCGTGCCGTTTTTTCTGCGCACCGGCAAACGACTGCAGCACCGGCGATCGGAGATTGTGATTGACTTTGCGCAGCCAGCGTTTTCGATCTTCGCTGATCAACCGGCTGCCGCACAACCCAACCGCTTGGTGATTACCTTGCAGCCTGAAGAGTCCATTCAACTGCAGATGATGGCCAAGGAGCCGGGCTCTGGCATGAACCTCACGCCTGTGCATTTGAACCTGGATTTGGAGTCTGCCATGGTGGGGCGTCGCGCTGAGGCCTATGAACGGTTGCTGATCGATGTGGTCAAAGGCCGACTGACACACTTTATGCGGCGTGACGAGTTGGAGGCGGCATGGCGCTGGGCGGACCCGATTCTTGAGGGCTGGACGCAATTGGGCCAGCCGCCACGGCCGTACGCTGCAGGCACGTGGGGGCCGGCCGCAGCCTCTGCCCTGATGGCCCGAGAGGGCGGTACCTGGTTCGAGGAGAGCTGATGGTCGCTGCCGTGCCCCTTGGCGGGCCAATCTTGCATCGGCAGGCTTCGACCCAGGCGCAGGCGCTTGCGTTGGCGCAAAGCGTAGCCGATCAACTGCGACTGGCAATCGCCTCGCGAGGTTACGCGACCCTGGCCGTATCCGGTGGGCGCTCGCCCATTGTCTTTTTTGAAAACCTGCGGCGCGAGCCTTTGGCCTGGGACAAGGTGCAGGTCGTGCTGGTCGATGAGCGTTGCGTGGCGCCTGACCACACCGACCGTAATGCTCGCCTTGTGCGCCAGCATTTGTTGCAGGAGGCAGCTGCATCAGCCAGTTTTGTCGATTGGCTCTCGGGCATCGATGCGCCAAGCGCACAGACGAATGAGGCATTGCTCGCCCATGCCAGAAGCCAGGCACACGTGCTGCGCTGGCCGCTGGATGTGGCGGTGATGGGCATGGGTGAAGATGGCCACACTGCCTCATGGTTTCCCGACAGTGAGGGCCTAGGCACCGCTTTGGATAGCGATTTGCCTCTGGCTTGGGTGCGGCCCCGCCACGCTGACCACTTGCGCCTGACGCTGACGCTGTCAGTCATCCAGGCGTGCCGACATGTCCACCTGGCGATCGCTGGTGCTGCCAAGCAGACGGTGCTGGCAGCAGCACTGGCGCACACTTCTCCTGATAAACCTGTTCAGACCTTGATTGAGCGCGTGCCCGCGCTGGAAGTCTGGATTGCCGATTGAGGATCTCATGACACCTTCACCCCCCAAACTCAACGCAGCGCTCAAGCGCGTGACCGAGCGTGTGATTGAGCGCAGCCGTCAGACCCGCACGCGCTATTTGCAAACCATCGCTCAGGCACGACGCCCCGACCCCTATCGCGCCGGCATGGGCTGCGCTAATGCAGCGCACGCATTTGCCGCCATGCCAGCGCAAGATAAGCTGGTTTTACGGCAAGAGCGGCAAGCCAATTTGGGCATTGTGACGGCGTACAACGACATGCTCTCGGCTCACCAGCCTTACGAGCTATACCCGCAACAGCTGCGCGAGACTGCTCGGTCGCTGGGCGCCACAGCGCAGGTAGCCGGTGGCGTGCCTGCGATGTGCGACGGCGTGACGCAGGGCTACGAGGGGATGGAGCTGTCGCTGTTTTCGCGAGATGTGATTGCCATGGCAACGGCTGTGGCCTTGTCGCACAACGTCTTCGATGGCGCTTTGCTACTGGGTATTTGCGACAAGATCGTGCCAGGTCTCTTGATGGGGGCCTTGCCCTTTGGGCATTTGCCTATGGTGTTTGTGCCTTCGGGGCCGATGACATCGGGGCTGCCCAACGATGAGAAGGCCAAGGTTCGTCAGCTCTACGCGCAGGGCAAGGTAGACCGCTCGGCTTTGCTGGCTGCAGAGGAGGCCGCCTACCATGGCGCAGGCACTTGCACGTTTTACGGCACGGCCAATTC
>JAURGS010000233.1 GCA_030833685.1 Rhodoferax sp.
TGGTGTCGGCTGGGTACCGCAAGAACGAAATATTTTCAAATCGCTGACGGTTGACGAGAACCTCAGCGCTGTTGAGCGCCCTGGCCGCAGCAGTCAACAATCCCCATGGACCCGCCCACGGGTGTATGAACTTTTCCCGCGCTTGGCCGAGCGCAAAGGCAACCTGGGTACCCAGTTGTCAGGAGGCGAGCAACAAATGCTGGCCGTTGCAAGAGGCCTGGTCCTGAACCCCAAGTTACTGCTGCTGGACGAACCGCTGGAAGGCCTGGCCCCCATCATTGTGGAAGAGTTGCTGCGTGCGATTCGACACGTCACACGCCAGGAGGGTCTCTCGGCCATCATCGTCGAGCAGCATCCGCAAGCCATTTTGGCCATCAGCGAGCAGGCCGTCGTACTCAATCAGGGCACTGTCGTTCACGCCAGCAGCGCCATCGCCCTGCTCGAACAACCCGATACCCTTGACCGCCTGCTGGGTGTGTCCAAAGAACCGCCTACCGCTTGATTTGATAACCGCCTGAGCGCGCATTGGGGCATATGCCTGGCGCCATCCTGCCTTGACTGACGATTGACATGTTCCCTAAAAACACCTGGTATGTTGCTGCCACCAGCGAAGAACTGACCGACAAACCTTTGGGCCGAAAAATCTGTAATGAGCCCATGGTATTTTTCCGCAACGAAAACGAACAGGTCGCAGCGCTGGAGGACTTTTGTCCGCACCGGGGCGCTCCGCTGTCCTTGGGCCGAATCTGTGCTGGCAAACTCGTCTGCGGCTATCACGGATTAGAAATGGGATGCGACGGCAAGACGGTTGCCATGCCAGGCCAGCGCGTCAGAGGATTCCCGCCCATACGCAGTTTTCCGGTGCGCGAGCTTTATGGCTTCATCTGGGTTTGGCCTGGGGATCCTCTGGCCGCAGACGAGAAACTCATTGCACAGCCGATCTGGCATGACAAGCCGCAGTGGGCCTACGCAGGCGGCATGTTTCATATTGCATGCGACTACCGGCTGATGATCGACAACCTGATGGACCTGACGCACGAGACCTACGTCCATGCGGACAGCATTGGGCAAAAAGAGATTGACGAGGCACCGTGCAAGACATCGGTCGAAGGTGACCATGTGGCCACCGCTCGCTTCATGAACGGCATCCAGGCACCACCGTTTTGGAAGATGGCCTTAAGAGGCAGTGAACTGGCCGACCATGTCCTGGTAGATCGCTGGCAGATCTGCCGCTTTTCACCACCGAGCCAGGTGATGATTGAAGTGGGCGTTGCCCACGCGGGCCAAGGTGGGTATGACGCGCCCGACGAGAGCAAGGTCTACGGCGTGGTGGTGGACTACCTTACACCCGAGACCGACACCTCGATGTGGTATTTCTGGGGAATGGCGCGTAAATTCAAGCCTAACGACGCCGCCATGACCGATGCGATTCGCAATGGCCAGCACAAAATTTTCAGCGAAGACCTTGAAATGCTGGAACAGCAGCAGCGCAACCTGTTGCGCCACCCCAATCGCAAATTACTGATGCTCAACATTGATGCTGGCGGCGTGCAGGCGCGCAAGGTCATTGACCGGCTTATCGCCCAAGAGCAGGATGTCGCCAACACGCTGGCATGAGACCCGGCTAACGTTGTCACCCCACCCCTTACACCTTGAATAGCCAATGGCTTCGAATGATTTTCTGAATGTTCGCGTTGCCAGCAAACAAATGCTGAGCAAAGACACCGCTCTTTTTGAATTGGTCGCCGAAGGTGACCAGCAACTCCCCCCTTTCAGCGCCGGCGCCCACGTCGAAGTGCTGCTACCCGGCGCTCTGCAGCGCACCTACTCGCTGTGTAACCCGCCACAGGAGCGGCATCGCTACGTGCTTGGCGTGCTGCGTGATGCCCAGTCCAGCGGTGGCTCTGTCGCCATGCATGAACAGGTTCATGCCGGGCAGCGACTTCGCATCAGCGCACCGCGCAACCAGTTCGCACTTACCCCGCGCGCGACTCACAGCATCTTGCTCGCCGGTGGCATTGGCATCACCCCACTGCTAAGCATGGCGTGGCAATTGAGCCATGAGCAGGTTTCCTTCGAGTTGCATTACTGCACACGCAGCGCCGCCCTGGCCGCGTTCGCGCCCACACTGACCGATCCACGCTTGGCCCCTTGCGTTCATCTGCATACGGATGATGGGCCGCTTGATCAGCGAATCGACTTATCTCAAGTGCTTGGCAAAGCACAGCCTGGTGCGCATGTCTACGTTTGTGGCCCCCAGGGCTTTATCGAGGCCGTTCTTCAGACCGCAACGCAAGCGAGTTGGCGCAGTGAACAACTGCACAAAGAATTATTCAAGGCCGAGCCCATCAGCACGGATGGCGACACCAGCTTTGAAATTGAGATTGCAAGCACAGGGCAAATCGTGCAAGTCCCAGCAAATCAGACCGCTGTGCAAGCGCTCACAGCGGCTGGACTGGATATCCCGGTGTCATGCGAACAGGGCATTTGCGGCACCTGTTTAACGCGTGTGGTCTCTGGCACGCCCCTGCACCGCGACCAATACCTCACCGATGACGAGCAAGCGGCCAACGACCAGTTCACGCCCTGCTGTTCCCGCGCTAAAACCGCGCGATTGGTTATCGATCTCGCGCCGATTTAAGCAAGCTGCAACTCCAGGTCGTGCAGAACCTGGTAGCAGGGCAACACACTGGCCACACTGCTGTTGGGCTCGCGGCCCTCGCGAATAGCAGCAAAAAACTCACGGTCCTGCAGCTCGATGCCGTTCATGCTGACGTCGACTTTGGACACATCGATCTGCTCCTCTTTGCCGGTGTAGAGGTCGTCATAGCGGGCAATATAGGTCGCACTGTCACCGATGTACCTGAAGTAGGTGCCCAGCGGACCGTCATTGTTAAAGCTTAACGAGAGCGTGCATATGGCCCCGCTTGCCGCCTTGAGCTGAATGCTCATATCCATAGCGATCCCAAGCGTAGGATGAATCGGGCCCTGGACAGCGTTGGCCTTGACGATCGGGCTACCACACTGGTAGGCAAAAAGGTCTACCGTGTGGGCAGCGTGGTGCCACAGCAGGTGGTCAGTCCAGCTACGCGGCTGGCCCAGTGCGTTCATATTGGTGCGACGGAAGAAATAGGTTTGCACATCCATTTGCTGAATGTTGAAGCGCCCAGCCTGGATTTGCTGCTTCACATATTGATGGCTGGGGTTGAAGCGGCGCGTGTGCCCACACATGGCCACCCGCCCCCCGGCCTTGGCCTGCGCTACGACGGCTTGGCCCTCGCTGTAGACATCGCACAAGGGAATTTCCACCTGCACGTGCTTGCCCGCCTGCAGACAGGCGAGCGTTTGCGACGCGTGCATCTGAGTCGGTGTGCACAAAATCACCGCATCCACATCGGGGCGCGCCAGACTGTCCTTCAAATCGGTGGTGACGTGACCAATACCGTATTTATCCGCCACTGCTTGTGTCTTGCCAAGCTCGCGGCCGACCAGTGAGACCACCTCCACCCCGTCAATATGACGAATGCCGTCCAAATGTTTGATGCCAAACGCACCGGCACCTGCCAGCGCCACTTTGATCGTTGAACTCATGAAACCTCCTCCAGACTCAGCAATAAATAAATGCACCGCGCGGTAAGCGCAACCACCACCTCAAACGCTCTGGTCACGCCATCACAAACACAGCCCAAACCTACTCAGACACTTTCCAAAATTGCGTGTCCTACTGCAGTGTTCGACGCCGGCACGTGATAAAAG
>JAURGS010000234.1 GCA_030833685.1 Rhodoferax sp.
CTGGTTGGCCGAGTTGGGGGTTCCCGCCATCTACCGCAGCCAGGCTTCGCTGGCGCCTGGCATCAAAGTTCGTATGGGAACCAAAGCGCTGGCACATGCTGGCATCGGGGTTAAAAGCTATGCTTGGAGCACCTCGCCGCTGCGCCGCTATGTGGACCTGGTCAACCAATGGCAAATTATTGCTTGCGTGCGCCACGGAACGACCGCTGCGCTGGCCGCACCGTTTAAGCCCAAAGACGCGGAGCTTTTTTCCATCATCTCTGGTTTTGATGCCGCATACGCCACCTACAACAGTTTTCAGAACACCATGGAACGCTACTGGGTTTTGAAATACCTGCAGCAGCGCCACATCCGCGAAATCGAAGCAACCTTGTTCAAGGACAACCTGGTGCGGGCCGACCACCTGCCCCTGGTTTTGCCGGTGGTTGGTGCTCAAAATCTGGAACGGGGCACTCGCCTGCTGGTTCGCCTGGGCGATATCGACGAGGTGGCCTTGGACGTTCAAGGCACCGTACTGACGCGCCTTGACTCATCTGGCGAGCTTGCCCTTGGCAGTGACGGCGGCGGTGACGATGATGAAGAGGACATTGGCGGGCCCTTGGCGATTGCGCTTGACGTCAACGAAGCCCCTGACTTGCCTGGCGCCGAGTAAGACGCGACATGAAAGCCAGACTGCGCCAACTCAGCACGCTGCAAATTGCATTGATTGTGTCGGTGCTGCTTCATGCTGCGCTGTTGACGCTGCGCGTGGCCGATCCCGAGCGGTTCAACCGGATGTTCGACAGTGGCGCACTGGATGTGGTGCTGGTCAACACCAGCAGCGCCGAGAAGCCCGATAAAGCGCAGGCCATCGCACAGACCAGCCTGGCCGGTGGCGGCAACACACCGCGAGCCAGAGCCAGCAGCCCCTTGCCCAGCGCACTGGAATCTGTCGACAGCGTCGAATCAGGCTCGCAGCAGCAACAACTCCTGCGTGAACTTCAAGCGCGCCAGACTCAGCTGCTCGCCCAAGTCAAGGCTATGCTGGCCGCGCCTGCGCCCAACGAAAGTACACGTTCGATCAGCGCCACTGAGCAAGCCCAAGAGATTGAGCGACGCCAACAGCTCATCAAGATGCTCGCGCAGATCGAGCGGCGTATTCAGGCTGACAATGACCTGCCCCGCAAACGCTACATCAGCCCGGCCACGCGCGAAGCCCCCTACGCGCTCTATTACGACCGCATGCGACGCACCATCGAAGACAAGGGAACCGCCAATTTCCCGCAAGCCCGTGGGCAGAAGATGTATGGCAGTCTGGTCATGATCATCCACGTGAATCAGCGAGGCCGACTGATATCCACCGAAATCGTTCTGGGTTCGGGCAACCGGGACCTCGATAGGCGCGCACAAGCCATCGTGCAGGCAGCCAGCCCCTTTGGTGAATTCAGCCCTGCCATGCGCGAATCCGCCGACGTGGTGGCGGTTGTTTCGCGCTTTAATTTCTCACAGGACAATACGCTGTCCACCCGAAGCAGTGTGGCCCCATGAGCGACCAAACGTCCGCCTTGCGACACCCAGTGGTCTGCGCTGTACGCAGCCCACGTCAATCGGTATATGACATCTGCCGCATATCGATGCCTGCGGCGCCAGGGGTGGCCCAATGAAGTCCTCATTGGCCCGTTGGTTGATTTGTGTCGTTTTGGCCGGGGTCGCGCTGCAGCTCTTTTTCATTGGGCGCATTGTTGGCATGCTAGCCCTGGATCCACAGTCGACCACCTTCCAACGCTCTGAAGCCTGGCGCCTGGTCGGCAAGGGCTCGCGCTGGCAACAAACCTGGGTGCCCTACGCCCGCATCTCAAGCCATCTCAAGCGTGCCGTGGTAGCCAGCGAGGATGATGGCTTTGCCTCGCACGACGGTGTGGATTGGGGCGCGATCGAGAGTGCCTGGCAAAAAAATGCGAAAGCACAAGCCAAGGCGGAACAAACCGCTCAGGCACGCGCCAAGCAGGCTCTGGCCTCGGCTGCCCCGCGCCCTGTTGACACCAAAGTGATTGGTGGCTCGACCATTACGCAGCAGCTGGCGAAAAACCTTTTTTTGTCGGCAGAGCGAACACTTTTTCGCAAAAGTCAGGAGTTCGTACTGACCTTGGCCCTCGAGCTGTTTTTGGATAAAAAGCGTATTCTGGAGATTTACCTCAACAACGTGGAATGGGGCGAGGGCATTTTTGGAATCGAGGCCGCCGCGCAGCACTACTTTCGCAAGCCCGCCAGCCAACTCGGTGCCTACGAATCAGCGCGCTTGGCGGTGATGCTGCCGCGACCCAAGTATTTTCAAAAGCACCCGGACTCAGAGTACCTGAGCGAACGCGCAGGCGTGATGGTGGCCCGCATGGAGCGCGCGGTGCTGCCATGAGGGCCGTTTTGCTTCAGTTTGCGGCCACTGTGGTCAGCTATTTCTTACTTGGGCTGATCCGGGTTCTCACGGGTGCGCAGGCCAGGTGGTATGGCTGCCCACCCAAAGCGGTGCAACGCATCTACTTCGCCAACCACCAAAGTCATGCCGACCTGGTGATGATCTGGGCCGCACTACCCAAAGAGCTTCGCCACATCTGCCGGGCGGTGGCCGCACGCGACTACTGGACGCGCAGCCCCTTCAAGCAGTGGCTGACCACGGCGGTGTTCCATGTCATTTACGTGTCGCGGGACCGCAGCGCCCAGGAAGATCCACTAGAGCCTTTGATTGAAGCGCTGCAAAACGGCGACTCCCTGATTCTGTTTCCAGAGGGCACGCGTGGCTATGCGGATGAGCCACAGAGCTTCAAGGCCGGGCTCTACAACCTGGCGAGCCGTTTTCCACAGGTAGAACTCGTGCCAGCCTGGATCGCCAATGTGCAGCGGGTGATGCCCAAGGGCGAGGTCGTCCCCGTGCCTGTGTTGTGCTCGGTCACCTTTGGTGCGCCCATGGCCATTCTTGAAGGCGAAGATCGTCAGGCCTTCTTGACCCGCGCCCGAGAGGCTGTGCTGGCCCTGCGCGATGTTTGAGGCGTCTCTGCTATGCACCAGGCCTTGAAAACCCTTAGCCCTGACGCCCAGATCGGCGTGCTGTTTGTGATCGTGTTTGGCTTGTTGCTCGTGGGCAGCGTCGCGCTATTTGTGCATTCCATGCGTGAATTCGATGACACCCAAACCAACGAACGCCACCGCAACGATGTAGCCGACCTGAGCCGGGTACTCCGAAGCAGTTGGTTGTTGATTTTCGTATTCTGGTTGGCCTGGATGGCTGGCGATATCAGCCGTTTGCTGCTGTTTGCTCTGGGCTCTTTTTTTGCGCTTCGTGAGTTCTTAACGCTCTCACCCACACGCCAAAGCGATCACCGCAGCCTGGTAATGGCCTTTTTTGTGGTTCTGCCTGTTCAATATTGGCTCATCGGCACGCAACAAATTGGACTCTTCACCGTCTTTGTGCCGGTTTATGTGTTTGTAGCGCTCCCGGTTGCCAGCGCACTGGCGGGGGATCCCGAAAACTTTCTTGCGCGCAACGCCAAGCTGCAGTGGGGCATCATGGTCTGCGTCTACGGCATGAGCCACGTGCCGGCCCTTCTGCTGCTGGACTTCAGCGCGCGGAACTACCAGGGCAAGGGCGCCTTCCTGGTGTTCTTCCTCGTGTTCGTGGTGCAGACCTGCATGATCGTGCAGCACCTGGTGACGAGGCGCCTCAAGCGCGCGCCCAGCATCCCGGACATCAGCAAGAGCTTCAACTGGTACAGCTGGGGCCTG
>JAURGS010000235.1 GCA_030833685.1 Rhodoferax sp.
ACAAGAGCTCGTCTGCCAAGGCCCTGCGAATGGTGTCCTGAATCAGGCGTTGCATGGGCCTGGCGCCCATCAAGGGATCGAAACCCGCTTTAGCAAGGTGCTTACGCAACTTGTCAGTAAAGGTCACCTCCACTTTCTTGTCGGCCAGCTGGGCCTCAAGCTGCAGCAGGAACTTGTCGACCACACGCAAGATCACGTTTTCATCCAGCGCCTTAAAGCTCACAGTGGCATCCAGGCGGTTGCGGAACTCGGGTGTGAACAAACGCTTGATGTCTGCCATCTCATCGCCCGCCTCACGTGGGTTCGTGAAACCAATGGTGGACTTGTTCATTGTTTCCGCACCCGCATTTGTCGTCATGATGATGATCACATTACGGAAATCAGCGCGCCGCCCATTGTTGTCGGTTAGCGTCCCGTGATCCATCACCTGGAGCAAAACATTAAAGATGGCAGGGTGGGCTTTCTCAATTTCATCGAACAAGAGCACGCAGTGCGGCTTTTTGCTGATGGCCTCAGTCAATAGACCACCTTGGTCAAACCCAACATAACCCGGTGGCGCACCAATCAATCGACTGACAGCGTGCTGCTCCATGTACTCGCTCATATCGAAGCGGATCAACTCGATACCCATGATGTAGGCCAGTTGGCGCGCAGCCTCGGTTTTGCCAACGCCGGTCGGGCCACTAAACAGAAAGGCGCCAATTGGTTTATCGCCTTTGCCCAGACCAGACCTGGCCATCTTGACGCTGGAGGCAAGCATTTCAAGCGCCTTGTCTTGTCCAAACACCACATTCTTCAGGTCACGCTCAAGCGTCTTGAGCTTTCCTCTGTCGTCGTTGGACACATTCGCTGGCGGGATGCGGGCAATCTTGGCCACGATCTCCTCGACCTCGGATTTACTGATGATTTTCTTGCGCTTGGACGCTGGCAGGATGCGCTGTGCAGCGCCCGCTTCATCAATCACGTCAATGGCCTTATCGGGCAGATGTCGATCGTTGATGTACTTCGCGCTCAACTCAGCCGCAGCCTGCAAGGCCGTGACCGCGTACTTGACGTTGTGATGCTCCTCAAAGCGCGACTTCAGGCCTTTGAGGATGTCGACCGTTTGCTCGATGCTGGGTTCTAGGACTTCGACCTTCTGAAAGCGACGCGAAAGAGCGGCATCTTTTTCAAAAATGCTACGGTACTCGGTGAAAGTGGTGGCCCCTATGCATTTCAACCCCCCTGTCGTGAGGGCTGGCTTGAGCAGGTTGGAGGCGTCCATCGTGCCGCCCGAGGCCGCGCCAGCGCCAATCAAGGTGTGAATCTCGTCGATAAACAAAACCGAATGCGACTTGTCTTTCAGTGCTTTGAGAACGGCTTTGAGGCGTTGTTCGAAGTCGCCCCTGTACTTGGTACCAGCCAGCAACGCGCCCATGTCCAGGGAATACACCGTGGCGTCCATCAAAACCTCAGGCACGTCTTTTTGTGTAATTCGCCAGGCCAAGCCCTCTGCGATTGCGGTCTTGCCAACGCCAGCCTCGCCCACCAAAAGCGGGTTGTTCTTGCGACGCCGGCAGACGATTTGAATAACCCTTTCAACCTCAAAATCACGCCCGATCAAAGGATCAATCTTGCCGTCCTTGGCCAATTGATTCAAATTCTGAGTGAACTGCTCCAAAGGCGAGCCTTTCTCGCCCTTCTCTGCGCTCTCCTCAGACTCAGCGCCAGGCTCGGACGCCTTATTGGGCTCTGGCGGATCAGACTTTTTGATGCCATGAGCAATGAAATTCACCACATCCAAACGGGTGACCCCTTGCTGATGTAGGTAGTAGACCGCGTGCGAATCTTTCTCTCCGAATATGGCAACCAACACGTTCGCGCCGGTGACCTCTTTCTTACCGTTTCCGGTGGACTGCACATGCATGATCGCGCGCTGAATGACACGCTGAAAGCCGAGCGTTGGCTGTGTATCCACCTCGTCAGTCCCTGCAACCTGCGGGGTGTTGTCCTTGATGAATCCGACCAGCGATTTACGCAAGTCGTCAATATTCGCAGAGCAGGCTTTCAATACTTCGGCCGCACTCGGGTTGTCGAGCAATGCGAGCAACAGGTGCTCGACCGTTATGAACTCATGACGCTGCTGTCTGGCTTCCACAAACGCCATGTGAAGACTAACTTCTAATTCCTGAGCAATCATGTTTTCTCCAAAAACCTCTCTCAAAAGCCGCCAGACCTCGCTAGGCCAGCTTTGCAGCCGTCTTTCCGACGCCAAACCAACTGACCTGGCGTGCCTACTTTAAACCCAAATCAATGCCAGTTCGATCGCCAGGGATTGATCATCCAATTTCGACGGGCTCTGCAACGCACTGCAAAGGGTGTCCGGCCTTATTGGCGGCACCCATGACTTGATCCACCTTGGTGTTGGCAACATCCCTTGAATACACACCACACACTCCACGACCCTCCAAATGAATTTTGAGCATGATTTGCGTCGCAGTTTCGAGGTCTTTGTTAAAGAACTCCTGAATCACAATCACCACAAATTCCATTGGGGTGTAGTCGTCATTGAGCATGACAACCTGGTACATCGTTGGCGGCTTGGTTTTCTGGGTACGCCGTTCAAGAACCACGGCTGCGCCGCCTTCTTTTTCGGCGGGGTGCACAGGACGCTGCGGGATCTTGACAGGTGGTTTAGAGGCCATCAACACATTTTATCGGGCGGGGAGCATTCCATTGTTTTGGTATATGAAGCCAACATGACGCATTTCAAGCCTATAGCGTTTGCAGCGCAAATTGGCGTTCAAAGCAAGTCCAGCCCGACTTGACCGTCAATAGCTGTAGACCCCTTGGCCAGTTTTTCGACCCAGCCGGCCTGCCGCCACCAGCTCTTTGAGCAAAGGACAAGGCCGGTATTTGCTGTCACCAAATTCGTTGAGGTACACCTCCATCACCGCCAAACAGACATCCAGGCCAATCATGTCTGCCAGTGCCAGTGGGCCGATCGGTTGATTGCAGCCCAGCTTCATCCCCTCGTCAATGTCTTTGGCAGTGGCTAAGCCCTCGGCCAGAACAAAAAACGCCTCATTGATCATAGGAACCAATATTCGGTTCACCACAAACCCAGGTGCGTTTTTCACTGTGATCGGCGTTTTACCGAGCCGAAGGGCCAGATCTTTGACTGCCTCGTGCGTTTTGTCGCTGGTCTGCAGACCCCGAATAATCTCAACCAGGGACATAAGGGGCACAGGATTAAAAAAATGCATCCCGATAAAACGATCAGCTCTCTGGGTCATAGCGGCGAGCTTGGTTATCGAAATGGATGATGTGTTGGTCGCCAAAATCACATCGGGTGGCAAAAGGGCTTCAACCGTCCTGAGAATTTTCACCTTGAGGTCATAGTTTTCAGTGGCCGCTTCGATCACCATCCGAGATGAACTCAAACTTTGGTAAGCGGTGCTGGTCTCAATACGAGCCAGCGCGGCTTGCTTCTCGCCGTCAGCCAGTTTCGCTTTCGCCACCAGGCGGTCCAAACTAGCCGCTATGGATTTCAGCCCTCGATCCAGGGCTTCCTGATTGACATCCAGCAAAGTCACCGTGATTCCTGATACGGCACACGCCTGGGCAATACCGCTGCTCATGGTGCCTGCTCCCACAATACCGACCGATCCTGTCGCCATCAGCGCCTCCTCCAAGTGTGTAGACGGTCGATGTTAGCGAGCCAAAGCGCCCACGGGCAGACTCGCTTTGCCTGCAGTCGCCTTCACT
>JAURGS010000236.1 GCA_030833685.1 Rhodoferax sp.
CGGGCAATGCGTGCGGGTATCAAAAAAGCCCTACAGCGCACGTTTACGCATGAGGGCTGGGCTGAGTAGCTGGGCAGCGGATTTATTGCTTGTAGGGCTTAAAAATTTATACGTTTTTTTCAAGCGAGTTGCTAGCGCTTGGAACAAAAAAAAGCACTGAGTTCATCAGTGCTTTTTTGATCTGGTGGGTCGTAGTGGGATCGAACCACTGGCTTCCACCGTGTGAAGGTGGCACTCTACCGCTGAGTTAATCGCCCAGATTCTTTACTGCTTGTTACATTGACGCATCAAGCTTTTTACTCAACTGCTTCAGTGACTTAACTATCACCGACACATTCAAAACTACCTACTTTTTTGTACCCAAAATCTAAGAAAAGACATAGAAAAATCTATGACGAGTAGTATAGTTGGACTTTACTACTTTTTTCCTCTTAAATCACTTTAACTTTACGTTGTAAGTGCTTGAATTTAAAAAGAAATTTCTCAATTTTTTTGACACAAAAAACTCGGCAACTAAGCAGTGTGAATGCAGTGCTCTACCGCTGAGCTAATCGCCCGGATGGGAAACGCTCAATCTATCTCGAGCGCGAGGCGTGAATTATGCCATAGGGCCCGGCCTCTTCAGGGGCCAGCCGTGCGCCACACCGTCTTGCCGCCACTGGCCTTATCGATCTGGCGCAGCAGCTCTTCATGGGCGCTTTGTTCCTGCTCGCTGGCTGCCAGCACCGGCAAATCGAAACTGCTGAAATCGATCTGGGCGCTGCTGCCATCGGCAGCGGTGCTGATCGCCACATCAATCTGCAAGGCGTCCTGGCCACGGGTCAGGTTGATATACACATCAGCCAGCAACTCGGCGTCGAGCAAGGCGCCATGCAGGGTGCGGCCCGAGTTGTCCACCCCCAGCCGATCGCACAGGGCATCCAGCGAGTTGCGCTTGCCCGGATAGATTTCCTTGGCCATGGCCAGGGTGTCCACAACTTGCCCGACAAAGTGACGCAATATGGGCTTGCCAATCAGCTCGAGTTCCTTGTTGAGAAAGCCCACATCAAAGGCGGCGTTGTGGATGATGAGCTCGGCCCCGTCAAGATAGGTCAATATCTCTTCGGCCACCTCGGCAAAGCGGGGCTTGTCGCGCAAAAACTCGTTGCTGATGCCATGCACCCGCAGCGCGTCCTCGTGGCTGTCGCGCTCGGGGTTGAGGTAGAAGTGCAGATTGTTGCCGGTCAGCTTGCGGTTGAGCAGTTCGACACAGCCGATCTCGATGATGCGGTCGCCATTCTCGGCCGACAGGCCGGTGGTTTCAGTGTCCAGAACAATCTGTCGCATCAGCGCTTCTCCATCCGTTCTTATCTATCAGTGTATTTCGATCAGTGCTTTTCAATTAGTGTTTTTCTTTCGCCAGGTTGATCGAGTACTTGGGTATCTCCACCACCAGATCTTGCTGTCCCAGGATGGCCTGGCAGCTCAGGCGCGATTGGGGCTCCAGGCCCCAGGCACGGTCGAGCATGTCTTCCTCATTTTCGTCGAGCTCGTTGAGCGAGTTGAAGCCCTCGCGCACCACTACATGACAGGTGGTGCAGGCGCAGCTCATGTCGCAGGCGTGCTCGATGTCGATGTCGTGGTCGAGCAGGGCCTCGCAGATCGACGTGCCCGCAGGTGCTTGGATGTCAGCACCCTGGGGGCAGTATTCAGGATGCGGCAGGATCTTAATGGTGGGCATGGTGTTCAGATGGTTTCAATATTCTTGCCCGCCAAAGCCTGCTGGATGCCGCGGTTCATGCGCAGTGCAGCAAAGGCTTCGGTGCCCTTGGCCAGGGCCTCGGTGGCGTCTTCAATCGACTGGGCATGCTCCTGTGCGGCAATAGCCTGCAGGGCAGCCATCAGTGCGTCAATAGCCAGCCGCTCCTGAGGCTCGAGCAGGTCGCCATCGGCAGCCAGGGCACTGCGGGTGGCCAAGAGCATGCGATCGGCATCCACCCGCGCCTCCACCAGCGCGCGGGCACGCATGTCGGATTCGGCGGTAGTGAAGCTCTCTTGCAGCATGCGGGCAATCTGCTCGTCGCCCAGGCCATAGCTGGGTTTGACATCGATATGCGCTTCCACGCCACTGCCCTGCTCCAGGGCACTGACATGCAAGAGGCCATCGGCATCCACAGTGAAGGTGACGCGAATGCGCGCCGCACCCGCGGCCATGGGGGGAATGCCACGCAACTCAAAACGCGCCAGGCTGCGGCAATCGGCCACCAGATCGCGCTCGCCCTGCACCACATGCAGGGCCAGGGCAGTCTGGCCGTCCTGGTAGGTGGTGAAGTCCTGCGCCATGGCCACCGGAATGGTCTGGTTGCGCGGCACAATGCGCTCGACCAGGCCACCCATGGTCTCGATGCCCAGAGACAGTGGAATCACATCGAGCAGCAAGAGCTCGCCATCGGGGTTGTTGCCCGCCAGCTGATTGGCCTGGATGGCGGCACCCAGCGCCACCACCTCGTCCGGGTTGAGGTTGGTCAGGGGCGTGCGGCCAAAGAGCTCACCAACCACCCGTTGAATCACCGGCATGCGGGTCGAGCCCCCCACCATCACCACCCCCTGAATTGCGTCTTTGGTCAGCTTGGCATCACGCAGCGCCTTGCGCACCGCTACCAGGGTGCGCTCGGTCAAGGCTGAGCTGATCTGTTCAAACTGGGCACGGCTTACAGGCAGATGCAGGCGGGCTCCAGCACTGAGTGTGGCCTCAAACAGAGCCGACTCACTGCCTGACAGCGCTTCCTTGCAGGCGCGTGCAGCCACTTTGACCCGCGCCTTGTCCTCGGCGGTGATACTGCTGTGGCCGGTTTGTTGCAGCGCCCAGGCCGCCAACGCGGCATCGTAGTCGTCTCCCCCCAGGGCCGAGTCGCCACCGGTGGCAATCACCTCAAACACGCCCTGGGTCAGGCGCAGGATGGAAATATCAAAGGTGCCGCCGCCCAGGTCGTAGACCGCGTAGACGCCTTCGGCTGCGTTGTCCAGGCCGTAGGCGATGGCTGCGGCAGTAGGCTCGTTGATCAGGCGCAGCACATTCAGGCCTGCCAGTTGCGCCGCGTCCTTGGTGGCCTGGCGCTGGGCATCGTCAAAATAGGCGGGCACCGTGATCACCGCGCCATAGAGTTCGTCATCAAAAGTGTCTTCGGCACGGTAGCGCAAGGTGGCCAGGATCTCCGCACTCACCTCGACCGGCGATTTTTCGCCTGCCACAGTCTGCAGGCCCAGCATGCCCGGGTGGTCCACCAGCTGGTAAGGCAGCTTGTCAGGGTTGACCAGATCTTTCACGCCGCGCCCCATAAAGCGCTTGACCGAGGCGATGGTGTTATGCGGATCTTCGCCCAGAGCAGCCAGTGCCTCGTGACCAATCTGGCGGCCGTTGTCAGCCAGGTAGCGCACTACCGAGGGCAAGATGACCCGGCCCTGTGCATCGGGCAGGCACTCGGGCACGCCGTGGCGCACAGCAGCCACCAAGGAGTGGGTGGTTCCCAGGTCGATGCCCACCGCGATACGCCGCTGGTGCGGATCGGGGGACTGGCCGGGTTCAGAGATCTGGAGCAGCGCCATGGCGTCGTTTCAATGTTTTGGGTGGTAAGGGTGCTGCATTCATGGCTGCGCCCGTTGGCGCAGCACCAGCCATTCAGGTTCGTCCAGTGGCCAGCTCCATTTGCTCATAGCGCTGTTCGATGTCATCGGC
>JAURGS010000237.1 GCA_030833685.1 Rhodoferax sp.
TTGAGATAGAAAACCAGGCGATGCCAACGACAGCCAGGACGATAGACAGCGCGACACGCGCGTCGATGCGCTCGCGCAGAAAAAACCAACTGAGCAAAGCGACCACACTGGGAATGGCGGCCAGAATGACACCGGCAGACACAGCCGTCGTCTTGCTCACACCGTAAAGCATGCAAATGGTGAACATGAAATTGCCAAGAAACGATTCCAGAAAGAGTAAGCCCTTGGTCTTGCGAGTCATTGGCGCTTCACCGGCTGGCTTTTTAAGCCAGTGTGGCATGGCGACTGCGCCGATTCCAAAGCGAAGCCATGCCAGCAAAAAAATTGGTATCGCCACGACAAGCGGCTTGGATAAGGCGACGTAACTGCCCACCAGAGACATGCTCAGGGCCAAGCACAGATAGGCCAGCCACAGAGGCGGGTGAGGGCCTGTGATGTTGTTAGCACTCAAGGTGTTCTGCCTCCATACTTGCGGCTTGCGATGAGCACGCAGATGATGCCCGATTCTTTAGGGTGATTGTCGCTGGGCTTGATCGGCAAGTCAGCTCAAACCATCTCCGATGTTCAAGTTGAGGCGCATAGACGCCTGGGTGTCGTAGAGTTGGGCTTTGACCAGACAGGTATTGACCTCGGCTGCTTCATGTAGGAGTCCAACAGTGGAATTACCAAGTTTTCCGTTCGCGAACAATGGCAACCGGTTTCTCGGTGCCAACCCATTGACAACCCAACCATTCGCCGTGGTAGGCGTTCCCTTTGATGGTGCAGTGACTAATCGGCCTGGAGCACGTTTTGGCCCGCATGCGATTCGACGCTCCAGTCAAATGCTGTGCGATGGGATCCACCCGTTTTTCGACGTGTCGCCCAGGACTTTGCTGGGTGACGCTGGGGATATGGCGCTTCCGAACGCGGCTGGGGTACAAGTGGTTCGTGAACATATCGAGCGTCAGGCCCACAGCTTGATGGCTGCCCACCATTGCGTATTTCTTGGCGGGGACCATGCGATCACACTGGCGTTGTTGCGAGCCACCTCTGCCCTCTTTGGTTCGGTGGCTTTGATTCATTTCGACGCGCATTGCGACACCTGGCCTGACCATTTTGGCGAACCTTCTGGGCACGGAACCTGGCTTTTTGAGGCCTTGAATGAAGGCTTGGTCAGTGGGCAGCACGTGGTGCAGATCGGGCTACGCTCCAGCGCTGACAAGGCTGTGCGCAACTTGGTGCGTGATCAAGGTGGATTGATTTTTGAAGCGCGAGAGCTCAGAGGGTGCGACGGACTGGCGCTCAACGACGCGGTTCGGAAAATCCAGGCCTGTGTGGGCGCTATGCCGTGTTACCTGACCCTGGACATAGATTGTCTTGACCCAGGTTTTGCGCCGGGTACTGGCACCCCTGAGCCTGGGGGGCTAAGCAGCACGCAGGTCTTAACTTTTCTGGAAGGTCTGGCGATGCTTAACTTTGTCGGCATGGACTGTGTCGAGGTCGCACCCGCTTATGACCATGCGGAAATTACCAGTTTGGCAGCGGCACATTTTGTATGGACCTATCTTGCATCTCGAACGGCAACTCACGGCGCCTAGGAGCTAACAGCATGCTGATTGACACGGATCGACGGCTTGGGCAAAACAATTACTACGAATCCAGCGTTCAACGGATACCAGCGCAAGCGTTGGATGGTGATAAGCGGGTAGATGTCTTGGTTGTTGGGGCGGGCTACGCCGGTTTGAGTGCAGCCATTGAGCTGGCGCAGCGCGGTTTTTCCGTTGCCGTGCTGGAGGCGGACTTGGCCTGCGGCGGCGCTTCTGGACGCAACGGTGGACAAGCGATCGTCGGATATGCCTGTTCGCAGGCGAGTCTGCGCCATTATTTGGGCGCCCAAGGTGCTAAAGCGGCCTGGGATCTCTCGATTGCAGCGTTGGAATTGATCGACGAACGGATCCGAGAGTTTGGTATCGCATGTGACCGGGTTCATGGGTACTTACAAGTCGCTGACTCGGTGCGCAAGGCCCGCGCTTTGAGAGAAGAATTTGACGAACTACGTGATTGGTATGGCCTCGATGCGGATTTCATCGGTAGCTCGGACGTGGGGCGGCACATTGACAGTGCGCGCTACTGTGCCGCGGTGCTCGATCGTCATTCCGGGCACTTGCACCCACTCAAATATGGCTTGGGATTGTTGCGTGCCGCTTTAGCCCTGGGTGTTACCGTTTACGAAAATACGCCTGTTCGCCAGCTCAGGCGAGGGCCTTTTCTCCAAGCGATGACCGGTAGTGGGTGTGTCACGGCAGAGTTTGGTGTACTGGCCGGTAACTGTACGCTGGAGAGTTGGAGCCCAGGGGTTGCGCCAGAGTTAACTGCCCGGGTCATGCCGGTGGGCACTTACATGGTCGCCACCGAACCTATGGGCGAAGACTTGGCAATGTCTCTTTTGCCTGGCAACCAGGCAGTCTGCGATAACAACCTCGTCCTTGACTACTTTCGCCGCAGCGCTGACCATCGCCTGCTGTTTGGTGGAAAGGTCAGCTACTCGACTCAAACGCCCGGTAACCTGGCCCATAGCATGCGCAGGCGTCTGATCGAAGTCTTTCCGCAACTGCGCGATCAGCCTCTCAGCCATGTCTGGGGCGGTTTCGTGGACATTAGTATGAACCGAGCGCCTGATTTTGGTCGCCTTGCCAACAACCTCTATTACCTTCAGGGGTTTAGCGGGCACGGTCTGGCCCTGACAGGATTGGCGGGTCGGCTTGTGGCACAGGCTTTGGTTGGACAAGCCGAAAAGTTTGACCTCTTAGCGTCCATCGCGCACCGCCGATTTCCAGGGGGTACCGCGCTTCGCATGCCAGCGCTGGTGTTAGCTATGTTGTACCACCGCTTGCGAGACAAAATGTGAGGGTGTTCGCCCCGTTTTCGGTATTTCGGCTCGGGGCAACGGCAAAGCCTGAGCCTGAGCCTGGCCGACTCGCACCTATGCTTATTTATGCAGTTTGCAGTCCGTTTGAGTTTGCACTCCTGCACCATTTAGGCTGTTGAGTCAGCTAAGCTCCCGCTAAACATCAAGCCCTGAATCAAATCATCATGCGAAAACGACGCGAGGCCACTTGCGGAGTTTTCGGTTTGAGCAAGATTAAAAAAATTCCTACCCCGAATTGTTGGTAAAGCTAAAGCTGATCGAGCGCAATGTGTTGGGCCGGTCTGCGTGGAAACAAATCCATCATGAGTGAAAAAATAAACAGTTTTAATGATCTCGAGCAATGGCTTAACGCCAAACGCGTGACCGAGGTGGAGTGTCTTGTGCCCGACCTGACTGGCGTGGCGCGCGGCAAAATTCTGCCGCGCGAGAAGTTCACCGAAGACCGTGGCATGCGGCTGCCTCAAGCGGTGGTTGCTATGGGTGTCACTGGCGAGCAGCCTAGCAGCGGGCCGTATTTCGATGTGATCGATCCGACAGATCGGGACATGCAGTTGCGACCTGACCCGTCATCTGTTCGGATCGTTCCCTGGGCGAGCGATCCCACTGCGCAAGTCATACACGATTGTTTCGATCACAAGGGTAAGCTCGTGCCCTTCGCGCCACGCTCGGTGCTGCGCAATGTGTGCAACCTTTTTGCGGCAGAGGGATGGCAGCCGATTGTTGCGCCCGAGGTGGAGTTTTATCTCACAGCCCGCAATACCGATCCGAATACGCTATTG
>JAURGS010000238.1 GCA_030833685.1 Rhodoferax sp.
AGGTACGGTTGACAAAGGTAAAGCAAATTTTGCAATCAAAACCCGTGCCCAGTTTCATGGCAGGGGCATTGCCACAGTTGTCGTGGCCGCACCATCCGATATGGGTGCCGGCCTGACCCGGCTGCGTGGGTCCAAGGAGTACGCCACCGATTTTGGAAACGTCATTGCCTACCTGCGTGAGCGCTTTAAATCCCCAGTGTGGGTGCACGGAACCAGCCGCGGCACCATCAGTATTACCTTGCCCGTGCCCAAGATTACAGAGTCACTGAGCAGACCTGACGGCATTATTTTGTCGTCGTCGGTAACGGTGTCTGACCGGCGCAGCAAAAACGCTGCCGACAATGTGTTGGATGCAGACCTTCAACGTATCCTGGGGCCTGTGTTGGTGATAGCCAATAGTAAAGACGCCTGTCACGTTACCCCCGCTTCAGGGGCGCAGCGAATTGCCCAAGCCCTTAAGCAAGCCAAACCTGTTGTGGTGAAAATATTTGACGGCCCGGACGATTCGGCTGAAGGTGACCCTTGTGGGCCGACCCATCATCATGGGTATCCAGGTATTCGCAAAGAAGTGATCGATTTCATGATCGAATTCATGACCCAGCCGCGGTCGTGAAGGCCCGGCTTGCTCAGGGCCATTGAACCTTGATTGAGTTGCGCAGCTCCTGTGGATCTCGATCAGCCGTTTTCCCAAGTTAATCACGTACGCAAAGAATTCGGCGAACCATAATTCGCAGGCGGGGCGCCTGGCCCTCCAGGCGGGTTGATCAAAGGCTCGTGGTGTATTTCACGAAGACACCATCGCTCCTAGGTTTGACATGAACTTTGGCGTCATCGCTCAACCGGGTTTCGATGCCACCGCGTCGCAACTTAAGGCCGCCTTCCGGAAACGCCGCACAGCCAGCCAGAAGGCTGGCCAGAACGAGCAAAGCTAGCAAAGAACGCATTGTTTTCCCCTTAACCCGACTGGATACTTGGTGGTCAGGGAAGGTTAAAAGAAAACGGATACCGTAAAAAGGCAGACTACGCGCAAGTCTCGATACTCTGTGTCTGCGTATCTGCGCGCTCGGCCTGCTCGATCGAACCGGGGGGTGACGGTGACATTGGTGCGCTAGCCGCAAGAAAAAAGGTGACGAGCCTTGACCCCGGCACTGGCTCTACAGTTAGGGCTGCTTGGTTCCCCACCTGACCCGGTTGGCCGCTTCACCATGCGGGAAGGCCCGTCGCCCGCCATTTTAAGTGCGGGGCTTGATCACGTGCCTATTTGAAGGTCTTATTTCAGGCGATTGCCCTATGAATGCAACCGTGGATCGGCGCGGTGCGACGCTTAGAATCCGGCCATGTCTTATTTGGTGCTTGCACGGAAATACCGGCCTCGTAATTTTGAGGAGATGGTCGGTCAGAGTCACGTGGTCCAAGCACTGAGCAATGCCCTGAATAGCCAGCGACTGCATCATGCCTATCTGTTCACCGGCACCCGCGGAGTGGGCAAGACAACCGTCTCACGAATACTGGCCAAGTCATTGAATTGCCAGGGTGCAGACGGTCAAGGGGGTATTACCGCAACACCCTGTGGCGTTTGCCAGGCTTGTCGCGATATCGACAGCGGGCGCTTCGTGGACTACACCGAGCTTGATGCGGCCTCCAACCGAGGCGTTGACGAGGTGCAGGCCTTGCTGGAACAGGCGGTTTACAAGCCAGTCCAGGGCCGCTTCAAGGTGTTCATGATTGACGAGGTCCACATGTTGACCAACACCGCGTTCAATGCGATGTTGAAGACCTTGGAGGAGCCTCCGGAGTACCTGAAGTTTGTCCTGGCCACCACCGACCCGCAGAAGGTGCCGGTCACTGTGTTGTCGCGTTGTTTGCAGTTCAATCTGCGACCGATGGCGCCTGCTACGATTCTGGAACACCTGGAAACCATCCTGAATCGAGAAAGCGTGGAAGCAGACGCGCAGTCCTTGCGCTTGCTGGCCCGTGCCGCGCGCGGCTCCATGCGTGACGCTTTGAGCCTTACCGATCAGGCTATCGCTTTTGGATCGGGCCGGCTGGAGGAAGCGCAGGTCCGTCAGATGTTGGGCAGCGTCGACAGTACCTATGTCTTGCGCTTGCTTGGAGCCCTTGCCACGGGAGAGGCAAAAACTGTTGTGCAGACCGTGGATGAACTGCGCCTGCACGGGCTTAGCGCGGCTCAGACGCTGGAGGACATGAGTTCCCACCTGCAACGAATGGCGGTGATGCAACTGGTGGACTCAGATTCTGGCGATGGTCTTTCAGACGATCCTGACCAAGCGGCGCTGCTTGAGTTGGCCGAGCAATTGCCGCCTGATGAAACGCAGCTGCTCTACAGCATTTGCATCAATGGTCTCTCAGAGCTGGGCTTGGCCCCGGACGAATATGCGGCGTTGACCATGGTGCTGTTGCGCCTGATGGCCTTTAAGCCCGAGGCGGCTCAGGCTCAAAAAAAAAGTCTGAAATCTCAGTCAGCGTCGGCTCCGCTTAAAGCAGCGCCGGTACAGCCCGAGCCAGCCGCGAAGCAGCCTGTCTCAGGTGACCTGCACCATGGGTCGTCGGGTTTGGCGTCATCGACAGGGCAGGTGCTTGATCAAAACCAGCAAAGTCGTGATGCGCCGGCGGCAAGTCCTCAGCCTGCTACACGGGCAGAGATTCAAGCCCTGCCCGTGCGTTCGATGACTCGTGCAGGTGGGGGTGGTGCTGAGGTCAACAGGACAGCCTCAGCGGTTGCGCCCCAACCGGTCGCTGACATTGCTGCAGTGCCGCTGCGAAACCAAAGCAGCGCTGCACTGGATGTAATGAGTCCGCACATGCCGCCGACTATCGTCCCAAGCGAGACTGGAGACTTTTGGTTTGGTCTGGTTCGATCGCTGATCACAAGCGAAGCAATCACGGCAATGGCCCGCGAGTTGGCTTTGGGCGCCCAACTTGTTGCCAGAGATGACGATCAGTGGCTGCTGCGCGTGGAACGCGAGACGCTTAACCAAGCAGGTAGTCGTGACCGTCTGCGTGCGGCCTTGGAAACTGCTGGTCACCCAGTGATGTTGGTTGTCGAAGTGGGCCGCGTCAGCGACAGCCCAGGCAAGCGACTGGCCGCAGAGGCAGCGGCGCGTCAACTTCATGCAGAGAAAATCGTCTATGACGATACATTGGTCCAGGCCCTGATGCGCGAGTTTGAGGCGAAAATCGTCCCTGGCAGTATCCGGCCGCTATAGGTCGGTGTGATGGACTTAAAAAGTATCCATCGTTGCCGGGTTGCAATGACATCAACATAAGCAAGGAAACCGCATGTTCAACAAGGGACAGTTGGCTGGTCTGATGAAGCAGGCCCAGGCCATGCAGGACAACATGAAACGGGCTCAGGACGAGTTGGGCCAGATTGAAGTGTCTGGAGAATCAGGCGCGGGCTTGGTCAAGGTGACCATGACCTGCAAACACGAGGTGCGGCGCATCACGATTGATCCTAGTCTGCTCGCTGACGACAAGGACATGCTTGAAGATTTGGTGGCTGCCGCTTTCAATGCAGCGCTTCGAAAAGCGGAAGAGACCTCGACGGAAAAAATGAGCAAACTCACCGCTGGCATTCCCGGTCTGCCGCCCGGCATGAAATTGCCTTTTTAGTGCGCATGGGTTGGCGCGAAACTCGTTTCTCGCTGACCCGTGTG
>JAURGS010000239.1 GCA_030833685.1 Rhodoferax sp.
TCAAAGCCGGCAAACTGCGAGCCCTCGCGGTGACCAGCCAACAGCGCATGCCCAGCATTCCGCAGATACCCACCATGGCCGAAGCAGGCATGAAAGATTTTGAGGTGGACCAATGGCTGGGGCTGTTAGCGCCCAAAGGCACACCGCCGGCGGTGATGGACAAACTGGTCAGTGAAGTCAATAAAGTATTGCTGTTGGACGACTTCGGGCAGGCCCTGGCCAATGCCGGCATGACCAGTGCCAAGCCCGGCAAGCCCGAAACTTTTGATGCTTTTTTTAAGCAAGAGTTGGCGCAATGGACCAAAGTGGTCAAGGATGCCGGCATCAAACTTGAATAAATCCACATCAGGCATTGATCCAATGAATCAGGCGCAACCCAATATTTTGCTGGTCATGGCAGACCAGTTGGCTGTGCAGACCTTGCCCTTTCACGGGCACCCCTTGGTCAAGACTCCGCACTTGAGCGCGCTGGCTGCGCGGGGCGTGGTGTTTGACAGCGCCTATTGCAATTTCCCGATTTGCGCGCCGTCTCGCGTGTCCATGCTGAGCGGGCGCTTGCCGCATTCCCTGGGTGCTTATGACAACGCGTCCGAATTCGCATCGGCCACGCCGACCATGGCCCACTACCTACGCCAAGCGGGTTACCGCACAATTTTGTGCGGCAAGATGCATTTCATTGGCGCGGATCAGTTGCATGGTTTTGACGAACGCCTAACCACCGACATTTACCCAGCCGACTTTGCCTGGACGCCCGACTGGCTCAAAGGCCCCGGCTTCAGGCCAACCGGCGTGAGTATGCGCCCGGTTCTGGAAGCAGGACCCTGCGTTCGCAGCATGCAAATCGACTACGACGACGAGGTCGAATACAAGGGCGCGCAATGCCTGTACGACCTGGCCCGCTCGCCGCGGGACCAACCTTTTTTTCTGACGGTCTCTTACACCCATCCGCACCCGCCCTTTGTAGCCCCGCAGCGCTTTTGGGACTTGTACAGGGAAGAGGAAATCGACGCGCCACGAGTGCCGCCTATTGCTTATGACGACTTAGACGTACACAGCCAGTGGCTCTATGTGGCGCATGCGCAAGACCTGTACAGCGTGTCGCCAGAGCAGGTGCGCCGCGCGCGCCACGCGTACTACGGCATGGTCAGTTATGTGGATGAGAAAATCGGCCGCATCCTGAACGTACTCAAAGAAACCGGCTTGGAAGACAACACCGTGGTGGTGTTTTGCGGCGACCACGGCGAAATGCTGGGCGAGCGCGGCATGTGGTTTAAGCAATGTTTTTTCGAATCATCGGTGCGCGTGCCGCTGATCATTTCGATGCCTGATCGCTTTGCGCCAGCGCGGGTTGCCGACCATGTCTCGTTGTTGGACCTGTTGCCCACGTTTCGGGACTTGGCGCATCACGGGCAGCCGCCACCCGCAGTAGGCCCCTTGCATGGACACAGTCTTTTGGGCTTGCTGCAAGGCAGTGCCGAAACTGAGCGCTGCGTGGTGTCTGAATACAGTTCCGAAGGCGTGATGGCCCCGTCACGCATGGTGCGCATGGGCCCTTGGAAATACATCTTTACGCATGGCTTGGCGCCGTTGATGTTCAACCTGAAAACCGACCCGGACGAACTCAACAATCTGGCAGGGCAAAGTGCATATGCTCAGACCGAAGAGCGCCTGCACGCCCTCCTGGTGAAAGACTGGGACCCTGCCGAAATGCACGCGCGCATCTTGGCAAGCCAGCGCGAGCGTCTGTTTTTGGCGGAGGTAGCCAGCCAGTCCAAATCAACACCCAACTGGGCCTACCAACCGTTTGTAGATGAAAGTCAGCGGTTTATTCGCGGCTCCGGGGTCGCCGGGCCGACCACAGTCAAAGCGCGTGCGCGCTTTCCTTTCGTCGAACCGGTCCAACCCGACCTACAAAAAGTAGTGGCCAGTGAAAAGAAGAATTAATGAAACGCAAAAGTTCGATCAGATCACCCGCTTGGCCCCACCTTAATGCAAACCGGCTTGCGAAATGAACTTGGGATTTAAATAGGCTTCCAGCGCTTCGGTGCCCCCTTCAGATCCGTAGCCTGAATCCTTAACGCCTCCAAAAGGTGTTTCAGGCATGCCCAAGCCCAAGTGGTTGATGCTGACCATACCGGCCTCCAGGGCCCCACCAATTTGTTGTGCGGTGCGGGCAGAGCGGGTCCAGGCATAGGACGCAAGACCAGCAGGCAAGCGGTTTGCTTCCCGCACTGCATCGTCAAAAGTGGCAAAGGGGTTGATCAAGGCCATGGGGCCGAAGGGCTCGTCAACCATGGCGCGTGCCTGGACAGGCACTTCTGTCAACACAGTGGGCTCCCAGAAATTGCCGGTCCCTTTTATGGGCTTGCCGCCCAGGAGAAGTTGCGCATGCTGCGCGCAGGCATCTTCTGTCAGACTTTGCATGGCCTGGACGCGGCGCGGATTTGCCAGCGGCCCCATGCTGCTGCTGGCATCGAGTCCATTGCCTACTTTGAGCCGGCGTGTGTGCTCCAGGAATTGCGCCACGAAGTCGCGGTACACCCCTTCTTGCACCAGAAACCGGGTGGGAGACACGCAGACCTGGCCGGCATTGCGGAACTTGCTGGCCACCATGGTTTTGGCGGCCAATGCGATGTCTGCATCGTCGAACACGATCACAGGTGCATGACCACCCAGTTCCATAGTCATTCGCTTCATGTGCAATCCGGCCATAGACGCCAGTTGCTTGCCTACAGCGGTGGAGCCGGTAAAAGAGATTTTTCGAATCACCGGATGCGCCATCAGGTACGAAGAGATTTGTGCCGGGTCACCATAAATCAGATTGATCACACCAGCGGGCACACCGGCATCAATGAAGGCAGTGATCAGGGCCGCGGGGGAAGCAGGCGTTTCCTCAGGGGCCTTGACCACAATGGAGCAACCTGCAGCCAGCGCGGCAGCGAGCTTGCGCACAATTTGATTGATCGGAAAGTTCCAGGGCGTGAATGCTGCAACAGGGCCCACCGGCTCTTTGACCACCAGTTGGTAAACATCATGCTGGCGCGCCGGTATGACGCGGCCATAGGCGCGCCGTCCTTCTTCAGCAAACCAGTCGATCGTGTCGGCCCCGGCCATCACCTCCAGCCTTGCCTCGGCCAGCGGTTTACCCTGCTCCATGGTCATCAAGCGGGCGACAGCTTCTACCCGGTCACGCAGCAACTGTGCGGCCTTACGCATGGCCTTGTAGCGCTCAAACGCACTGGTTCGGCGCCAGACCTCAAAGCCCCGCTCCGCGGCATCAGCGGCCTGGGCTATATCGTCCAAGTCAGCGCATGCCAGTTGCGCCAACACCTCGCCGGTGGCAGGGTTGCGCACCGGCAGGCTGCGGCCAGAGGAACCTGCGCGCCATTGTCCGTCTATGTACAGTTGTGTGTCAGGGTAATCGCTCATATTTTCTCTCGGGGTTTAAACATTCATCAGGTCTGCAAAAGTCTCAAGTTAAGGCATGGGAGGAAGCACGGCGCTGTGCGTCTTCAAGCACCATGGCTGCACCTTTTTCTCCGATCATGATGGCTGCTGCATTCGTATTGGTGGACACCAGGCGCGGCATCACAGAAGCATCAATCACGCGCAAGCCATCCACGCCGCGCACGCGCAGTCGCTCGTCCACGACGGCCTGTTGATCTGCG
>JAURGS010000023.1 GCA_030833685.1 Rhodoferax sp.
TGGCCGCATAAATGGGCAATCGCATTCAAAAGATTGAGGTCTTTGGGGTGGAGGTGCCGCTGGTCGGCGCTGGCTTCAAAAACGCCTACATCACCAAGACCAAGCAGCGCAGTGCGGTGGTCCGGATCACCGATCAAGATGGTCAGGTGGGCCTGGGCAACATTGACCCGTCACCGGGCTACTCGGTCGAGACGATTGAGCAGTCCTTGGAGACGCTGGCCGAAACACTCGGGCCAGCGGCCTTGGGCCAGGACTTCGGGCAACACGCATACCCTGACCGCACATTTGGATGCTCAGGTCAGCGGCTATCTGGACGCTAAAGCAGCCATTGAAATGGCGGTGACAGATCTTATGGGCCGGCGCCACCAAATCTGTGTCAGCAGTTTGCTGGGCGGCTCCGTGGTTGAGCAGGTGTACTTCAATGCCTGGATTGGCATCGTATCGCCCCAAGAGGCAGCGCAAGAGGCGCGCCGCTGGCATCAGGCCGGCTGGCGATCCGCCAAGATCAAAGTCGGTGGCAATATCGAAGCCGATCGTGACCGTGTCGCAGCAGTTCGGCAGGCCGCTGGGCCTGACTTCAAGATTCGCGTCGATGCCAATGCCGGCTACTCGGTTGACGAGGCTATTGCGCTGGGCCGCATGCTCGAGCCTTATCACCTGGAGTTGATGGAGCAGCCGGTAGCGGCTGATGACTTGCACGGGCTGCGAGCGGTCAAACAAGCAGTCAAGATACCCATCATGGCTGACGAATCCGTGACGGACTTTGACAGCTTGATTCAAATCATCCGGCTCCAAGCGGCAGATATCGTCAAGCTCAAGGTCATGAAGCAGGGCGGATTCTTGCGAACCTCACGCATGATGGCTACGGCAGAGGCAGCTGGCCTGGGCGTGGTCATTGGTCATGGCTTTGGTCTGGGTGTCAATACCATGGCGGAAATCTTGCTCGCCAGTACCAGCCGTGCGGTGCTCAGTGGCCTGGAATGTGTGGGGCCAATCAAGACCGTGGATGACATCGTCGCGTACAAACTGGATTTAAGCGCTGGCAAGTTGCCTGTTGTGCACGGCCATGGGCTCGGTGTGACCCTGGATGAGGACCGTTTGGCCCGCTACAGTTTCTTGAATCAGGTGTTGACGGCCTAGGCCGAACTGCTCACCGGACAAAAAAAGCCGCGCAAGGCGGCCTAGTCTTATACGGACTTCGCTGCACTAAATCCGGCCAGCTTGTTTTGCTTTTCGAATGCGCGCGCGAATGGTCAACACCAGCGACACAATGATCAACACAAAAATGCCGATCGCGCCCGGACGCTCCAAAATGTAACCCGCGTGCCCGCTGCTGATCTGCATGGTTTTAAGCGCTTCGTTTTCCAGAAGACCACCGAGCAACATGCCCACGACCACCGCGGCTGGCGGGTATTTGTAGCGTGCCAGCACCCAGCCGATGACGGCAAACAGCACCAGCGCTACCGGGCCTGCCGCAGAACCGTCGATGGCGTAAGCGCCAAACGCCGCTGCCACCAAAACCACAGGAATCAGGTACCGCAGAGGCACTTTCACCAAGGAGCTTGCCAAATAGATGAATAGAAAACCCACCGGAAACAGCAGCAGGCATTGGCCAACGTTGCTCAGAATAATGGTGTAAATCACATCCTTGCTTTTGTCGATCAGGTTGGGTCCACCCACCACATCGTGCATCGCAAAGGCAGCCAGCAGCACCGCGGTGGCGCCGCCGCCCGGAATACCCAGCGCCAACATGGTGGCCATGGAGCCGCCCTCGGAGCTGCTGTTGGCAGATTCAGCGGCAATCACGCCTTCGACATTGCCCTGGCCAAATGAGTTTGGATCGTCCGAGCTTCGCTTCGCTTCTGAGTAGGACAGCAGGTTGGAGACGGAGGAGCCAACGCCTGGCGTTGCGCCGATCACGATGCCAATGATGGTGCCGCGCAGCTGGCAGATTTTGTGATCCAAGATGGCAAAAAAACCTTTGAGCATGCGCGGCGCGCTCAGGGCGCGGCCTTCATCGGCTTCGGTGATGAAGCGCGCATTGACCAGGCTGAACAAGGCACTCGCAGCCAGCAGGCCCATCAGGGCAGGCACTTTGGGTACGCCATCGAGCAACTCTGGAATACCCATGGTCCCGCGCAGGTAGCCGATGGTGTTCATGCCAATGGTGCCGATCAACACGCCAAAACAACCTGCGATCAAGCCGCGCAGGAGGCTCACCCCGGTGAGTGAGCCCAACATCAAAATGCCCCAACTGGCCACGCCAAGCATCTCTAGCGGCCCCATCTTGATCACGATATTGGCCAAGGGCACGATCATGAACAACAGCACGACGTACGAAACCAGCGCGCCGGTGACCGAGGCGCCCAGGGCTGCGCCGAGCGCTTCGTTGTGCAGACCTTTGCGCGCCATTGGGTAGCCATCAAAGGTGGTCGCCACAGCCGATGAGGTGCCCGGGATGTTCATCAGGATGGCTGGCACTGAGCCCCCAAAGCCAGCGCCTGTGAAAATCGAGGTCAGAAAAATAATCGCCGGCAGGAACTCCATGTACAGCGTCATGGGCAAGAAGAGCGCCATGGCCATGGTGATCGAGATGCCCGGTAACGCGCCGAAAACCAGACCGATGGCCAGGCCCGGAATCACCCAGTACCAGGCTTCAAGGCCATTGGTGAGGATACCCATGGCTGAGCCGAAAGCAGCGAAGTCAAGCATGAGGTTTACTTCAGAAAGATATTGGGCATCTGAAAAGGCACCAGCAGCTGGTAGCCCTTAATGATCAACACCGTGGTGATGAGCGAGAACAATAGAACGACCCACCAGCGACGTTCACCACCAACCAGCAGCGCAACGGCACAGAACGTAGCCACAGACACATCGAATCCGATGGAGAACATGCCCCACACCATGGCGGCAAAGCTCAGCATGAGCGCCAGGATTTTCAAAAACTCGCTGCGTCCGAGCTTTTCTGGCTTCAGGCCCTCAGGCAGTGCTTCTTTGCGAACGCATTGGGGCAACACGGCCAGCAGCATGATCAGGAAGGCAATGATCACAGGCTGGACCATCAGGGTGTTTTCAATGTCTAGCGATGAGGCACGCAGGTCCTGTAGGTACCACAGCGCCCAAGCCCCCATGCCCATGACAGTGAGCAAATGCCCCCAATCCACAGACAGCCGGGTGGCGGGGCGATTGTGTTGGGTATCAGTCATACATGAGTCCGAAAAGGAAGCAGATCATAGTACGAGCGCAATAAAAAAGCCCGTACACCCCAATCGGTGACGGGCTTGGGCGGGAGCTTGATTATTTTTTCTTGATCAAGTCCATCTGCTCGGACAATGTCTTTGCGCCTTTCAGATAAGCGGCCTGAGATTTTTCCGGACCCAGCCAGGGGTTGGGAAACTTCTGTTTTGCGGCTGCGGCCTGCCACTCAGGATCTTTCATGGCTTTTTGAATTGCATCGATCCATTTGGCGCGGATCTCGGGGCTCTTTTTGCCAACTTCAGTCGCCAGTGTCCAGCCGCGTTGTGATCCGGGGACCCACTCCACATTAAGCTTGTTTTCTTTGGCGAACTCCTCAACGGTTGGCACGTCCTTCCAATCGTCCAGGCGTTCGTCAGAAAAGTTGAGCAAAGCTTTGATCCGGGGTGCCAGGGCAACCCAGCCTTCGGCACCGACGAGGCCAATATCCACCGTGTTTCCTACGACCGCGTTACGGGTTGGGCCGCCGCCCTTGAAGTTCACAATGCGAACTGCCTTGGGATCGATGCCCGCGCCTTGGAGTAACAGCGTGATGTTGATCAAATCGTTGGAGCCGGGCTGCACGCCGATAGACACACTCTTCGGGTCTTGCTTGAGCGCATCAATCACCTGCTTCATTGACTTCCACTTGGAGTCCGCTGCGGTTGCCAGTAGGGAGAAGTCGGCTGAGGGCAAGTTCAGGACATCGAAGTCCTGCAGTTTGAACTTGGCGTTGGCAATGCCAATGTTGGTCGAGATGTAGTTCACCGAGGTCATGGCGATCGTGTAGCCATCGGCAGGTTGTTGCAGCAAGTAAGTGTGGCCCAGAAGCGCGCCTGATCCACCTTTGTTGACGACGGTCATGGGCTGGCCGAGCTGCTTTTCCAGGTAGGGCGCAAAGGCGCGCGCGATGCGGTCGTTGAAGCCGCCCGCATCGAACGGCACCAATATCGTGATCGGCTTGCTGGGAAATGCTTGGGCTACGACCTGGGTAGCGGTGCTGAGCCCAGCGATGGCCACACCAGCGGCCAACAGCAGGCGCGTCAGCGTTTGTCTCTTAAAACGTTGTGTCATAGGGATTCTCCATACATAGTTAAATCGAAGCACGCAAGCGCAACCTGCCGTGTTTTCCCGCATCATATACCGCTCTGATGGTGGTCTGACCCTAGGGTTAGTACCTAAAGATCGTTCGTGGGGTGGGCTTGCGGCTGAGGCTTTACGATTGCCACGCGAACCGACGCCATGTTTTTGCCCGAATAGTTGGTCAATGCGGGCTAGCGCGTTTGGTGCTTAAACTCATCGACGTATCAAAATGCCCGAGAACGACTGACATTGTTCTATGAACAGCGCTTTGCTTGGTTTTTATTGTGGTGGGGTGAAGAAGCTGATGCGCTTGCATGGCCTGGCGAGCCCGCAGGCTGTGTTGCAGCGGGTGATTGATTATTTGCGCGTTGTTACTGACTGCCAGCTCCGAAGCTATGCCCAAGCGGTGCAGACAGTCGACTTGCGACAACGCGGTGGGCTGCCGGACCGGGCTTTGATTCAAGCGACCGCGTGGCTGGGCAAGACTCACACACCTGGGCATGAATCGCCAACATGGTCCGATGTGTTTGAGCAACTGCCTGATTTGAAGGCGTGGCAGTCAGGCTTTGCGTACATGCCGCAGGCGCAGTTGGCGACCTGCGCAGATGTGCATTGGGCTTTTGTGCTCGACCTGGATGCGATGGCCTTGCATGTTTTTGACAACCGCAACGCTCGCTACCCTTGGGAGGCCATCGGGTCGGCTGAGCCACCCATTTGTCAAATTGCCTTGTCGCGGGCGCGGGACCTCACCCCATCCGATTTACGCGTGCTTCAAGGTCTGTTACAGCAAAACGTTGCCTGTGACGGCGAGCGCGTGACCCTGCCCGCAAAAGATTTCACTTCTGCAGACAGCGCGTGGTCTGACGGGTGGTTGGCTTGTGTTCAGGTGCAGGACGGCCAACCCAGCCTGTTGATGCAGCGCGCTGGCATTGCGGTGCGTTTTAACCGAATTGGCGCTTTGCGTTTGAGCCAAAGCGGCGTGAGGCATCAGCTGGGTCCTGGCATTCACCCGCCGATCCTGGCTATGGCACAGGCGATTTACGGAGAAAACGCCTCCCTGTCACAGATTTCACAGCTCGCCGCCGCCTCCCAATGTGTGCCTTTTGCGGCCAGCGAGCCAGCGCTGCCCCTGTTGGACTTGGGCCTGCGCAAATCCAATGGACTTGATCTCGTGTTGGGCCCTGCTTATTTTGACCAGTTGCGTGCGCTGATGATTCACAACGGGATGACGGTCCAAGGCTGGCGTTTTTTGATTAGGCAGCAACAGCCCGTTTTGCGCTTTGTTCTGGGGTTTCTTCCACCATCGGTGCGCGTCATTGGCGCGTTTGCTTCCTTGGTGAACCTGATGGCCAGCGCTTTGCAGAACACACCCTTGCCGTTTGCACGCTGCCAGGCGAGTCTAAGCGGCGTCGAGCGGATTTTGGACAGAACGCGTGGCCGACCTGATCCGGTGCGCCAGGAGAACGCGCGCATCTTCTTGCGTGCCCTGGTGCGCGCCAGCCTGGACGACGTTCAAATGCGCAACCTGGACCATGATGCCCAGGATGTCTCTGACTTTGTGTACAACTGCCCAGGGGTGCTCAAGGGGGCGACCTGGCGGTCGCTGTGCCGTCGCTCAGATGACTGGCATCGTGCCTTGTTGATTGCTGTCGACCCGGCCACCGACGTGCGCTGGCCAGCCTTGCTACCGCGTTTTGTGACAGGCCCCTTCGAGGCGCTTGAGCTTGACTGCGGTCAGTTGCTCGCACAAGAAGGTTTGGAGCAACGGCATTGCATTGGTACCTATGTGAACGCCTGCTCTACCGGTGCGAGTCGGGTTTTTTCGCTACGCCGTGGCGGCAAGCGTGTGGCAACGCTAGAGCTGCAGCGAACGCACGATGCCAGCTGGCGTCTGGTGCAAATTCGCGGCAAAGCCAATTCCCCGGTAACAGATCAAAGCACGTTGGATGCGGCTGAGTCTGTCGCCCACGCGTATTCCCGAAGCGCTCAGCAGGTCCAAGCCCATGGTGGGCGTGCGGCGCATCCTGCTTTACAGCCTGGTGCCTACATGACGCCCAGTTATGTGGTGCATCGGCAAGACCACTGGACGGGCTAAGGTCGTTTTCTCGGAACCACGAGGCTGGTTAAGCAGAGCAGGATTGCAGCTGTTTGCTGTATTGGCTGCTTGGCAGCACCTTGGTGGTGGCGCCGCAGAGTTTTTTGGCTCGCCGGCCCAATTCCAGCTCGAGCTTGAAGGCGTATTTTTCAAAAAAAGGCTTGAACATGTCAGCACCCAGCACGCCCACCGCCTGCAAACTGTCGTCCGCCTGCAGCCACTCAAGCGCCACCATTGCCAATGGCGCAGGCGCTGGCCCCGAGATCACGCTGGCACCTTTTGTGGGGTCATAGCGCGAGTTGTCGCCGCAGCAATGAATCACTTGGCTGGGCTCCTTGCCGGTGCCGGCGCGAACATTGATAAAACTGATTTGCGCCGTGGGGTACATCATGCGATGGCTGCAGATGGCCGAGTAGGCAACCAGATTTTTGCCCGGCCCAACGCCTTCGAACGATGTGTATTCACCCTGACTCCCTGCTTTGATGGGAACCGGTTTTGGCGCTTGCTGGAGAGCCACCAGAAATACAGGTGTGGCCTCAAAAGGGTAGGTAAAAACCAAGGGCTCGTCAGGCTTGATGGCGCTGGCCTTAATCGGTCTGCCCTGGGCGTCTACCAGTTTGGAGGGTGTAAATTTGCTCAATTTCAGCGGCTGCGCGCCAACCATGGGCGCGGCACAGGCCAATGCCCCCATACAGAGACCGGCCTGCATGAGTTGTCGGCGGTCAGATTGGTGCTTATCAAGGTTTTGGTCGGCCATGGCACAATTTCCCGAAAGGTACGCGAATCATTAAACCCAAGACTAACTCACAAATCGCTTGGGGTGGCCTCGGGCAAACCCCAATGTCTTTCAACCGCCGCGATGTTTTGCAGCGCTCGGTAGCGCTTGGCGCTGCGTTGGGGCTTCCCGGTCTGGCGCTGGCTGAAGACTGGCTCACGCTGCGGGCGGCGCCTGCAGCGCTGAAGATCCTGCCGATCGACAAACCGGTGGAGGCTTTGTGGGCCTACAACAACCGCTACCCGGGCCCGCCGCTGACGGTGCGCCAGGGTAGTGAGATGCGTGTGCGTTTGCACAACGATCTGCCGCAAGACACCACTGTGCACTGGCACGGGATTCGCGTGCCCAACGCCATGGACGGAGTGCCGGGTATGACGCAGGCGGCAGTGGCGCCCGGCCAGCAGTTTGAGTACCGCTTCACGGTGCCCGATGCGGGCACATTTTGGTATCACCCCCACGTGAATACCTACGAGCAAGTGGGGCGTGGCCTGGCTGGCGCGCTGGTGGTCCAAGAGCGTGACCCGGTAGATGTGGACGCCGACTGGCTGTGGGTGCTGACTGACCAGCGTCTGGACCGCACCGGGCGCTTGGTGGAGTCATTTGGTGACTTGCACGATTCCGCTCATGCTGGGCGCATTGGCAACGTCGTATTTATCAATGGGTCTTTGGATCAGGACTTCAAAGCTCAGCCTTTCACCCGTATTCGCTTGCGCTTGGTGGCCGCTACCAGCGCCCGCATGTTTGCGCTGCGCTTTGTGTCCGCCCGTGCCTGGTTGTGGGCCTTAGATGGGCACCCGGTTGCAGTGCAGGCTTTGAGTGAGCCGCTGACCTTGGCGCCGGGGCAGCGCGCTGACGTGGTGCTTGAAGTGCCCGCGTCTGGTGAGGCCCTGCGCATCCAGGATATGTTTTATGGTGACCGCGGCTATGAGCTGGCGTCTATCAAAGCGCAGGGGCCCTCTCGCAAACAAGTCCAGGCGGCGCCCAAGGCCTTGCCCGACAATCCCCTGCCGTCTATCGGCGCGCCACGCCAGGCAGCTGTTCAGTTGACGCTGCAAGGTGGTGCCATGAGCCGCGAGGCTACCCGCGAGGCGCTTTGGCTGATCAATGGCAAAGCCATGAAGAGTGAGGGTGGGCACGGGCATATGCCCGCGCTGTTTAGCCTGCCTGCAGGCCAGTCTTTAGACCTGCATTTGCAAAACCAGACCATGTGGCATCACCCCTTGCACTTCCATGGTGTCTGGCTGCGTCAAAAAACGGGTGATCAATGGGGGCCGGTGCGCGATACGGTCTTGCTGCAACCGCGCGAGAAAACCACGGTGCGCTTATTTGCGGACCAGCCTGGCCATTGGATGGTGCATTGCCACGTGTTGAGCCACCAGGCCCACGGCATGATGGGGCATTTTGAGGTGACTTGAGCTTTCAGATGCAACAGGCTGTGCGGCGCTGCTGGAAATCGTTCACAAAAAGGAAAATGGTACTGGCGCTAACCAGGTTGATCTTTATCAAGCTGGCATCATTCTCAGCGGCCTGAGTGGTGCTAGCCGCAGGAAAATCAGCGGTGAACTTGAGGGTCAAGGGGCTTGTGCGTCGGTAAGGTCCCATAACGGCTCAACAGAGGACCCGCTAAATCGAGCATGGAATGCCGTACGGTGGTACGCTAGGCGCCAGAAAACCTCGTCAACAGGGGTCGGAAGAAGGGAAAAATCATGCGAGCAAGTTCAACGAGCTTAGGGCGACTCAAAACGACTGGTAATGCTGCTGCCGGCTTCACGTTAATTGAACTGATGATCACAGTGGTGATTATTGGCATCCTGGCCTCGATTGCGATCCCGTCGTACCAGGACTATGTGCGCCAGTCCAGACGTGCTGAAGCCCAGAGCGAGATGATGCGCCTGGCGCTTAACGAGGAAAAATACCGCGCCAACAATCCGACATACGCGGATCACACCGTTGCTGCGATGGGTATTGCCAACACGAGTTATTACACGTTTACCATCGTGGCCACAGGGTCGACCTACACAATTTCGGCCACCGCTCAGGGCTCGCAGGCTACAGACGCTGCCTGCACGCCGCTGACTTTGAACGAAAAGGGCGAAAAAGGGCCCAGTGGATGCTGGAAGAGCTGATGCTACAAAACAGCCGCTTTGTGAGCAACAAGGGCTTCACACTGGTGGAGTTGCTAATTGCGATCGTCATCATTGGTATTCTGGCCGCCATCGGCGTGCCGTCATTTCAAGCGCTGATGGATAAAAAGCGCCTGCAGGGCGCCGTTGACAACGTGTTGGCAGATTTGCGCTACGTACGGAGTGAATCCGTTAAGCAAAATAGAGACATCTCAGTGACCTTCACTGAGGGGTCTAGTTGGGCTTACAGCTTCAGCCCAGTGCTGAGTGTGGGCGTGACTGCAAGCGGCGGCAATTACAGGGGGACATCGATGGTGGTGTCCGCGACGGACAAAGTCATCACCTTCGAGGCCAAACGCAGCACCATTAGCCAGGGCGATACTACCAAGACGGCTATCGGCGCCAGCTTGAAAGTTGTTGAACTGACTTCAGCCAACGGTTTGAAGCTGGGTATTGAAATTGATGCGGGTTCGCGCATGGGAATTTGTACAGCCAGTGCCGTAGCGGGGTATCCGTCATGCCCTTAACGCGCAGATACCAGCAGGGCCTGGGCCTTGTAGAACTGATGATATCGCTGGTGATCGGCATGATCGTGATTGCCGGCGCCCTCACTATCACCGCATCAACCATGGGTGCTAACGCCAGTCAGATGAAGATGTCGCGCCTGAACAATGAGCTTCGGCAGGTGATGGATGTCATCGTGCGTGATATGCGCCGAGCCGGATTTCATAATTGGTCTGTTAGCCAAACTGATTACTCGGCTAACCCGCAGGCGCTCACCGCGGTCACCACAACAACTGGCTCAGAGTCTGTGTCTGTCTCGTACGATGAAAATGTGAACGGTGCATTGGACGCTGCAACCGAGACTTTTCGGTTTCGGCACAACGGTAGCGGTGTCGAAACAGCATTGGGATCCGCGGGGAGTTGGTCCAGCATGATTGATTCTTCAGTCATTACGATTACCGCGCTCACCATTGAAGACCAATCGATCACTTTGGCGAAGTCTGGCACGGGAGGCACCGGTGGTGTGGTGACCGTGACCGTGCCCATCTACAGCATAACCCTCACCGGCCGTTTGGTGTCAGACATTGGGGTATCTCGGACCATACGTGAAACGGTTCGAATACGAAACGTTGTGGTGGCGCCATGGGTTTTGATGTTCATATTTCCGGTTGCGTCTTGGTTCGTCCACAACGGGGCCAGGGATCATCTCAATCCGGCTATGCGACGCTGACCATCGCTATCGTCTTGTTGATTATTCTTAGCCTGATGTCGATTTATTTGACGCGCAGCGGCATTATGGACATCAGAAGCTCGGCCAACAAGGTTCGCTATGCCAAGGCATTGGCGCAGGCAGAAGACAACCTAGAAAAAGGCTTCGCTTGGTTTGGTGTGGGCGCTAACCGGGCATCGGTTACGCCCTCAGGGTGGGCCGGTTGCGATGCGCTGGACGCTTCCTACCGTGCGAAAGACCTGGGTACCGCGTGGAAATGCTTTACGTCTTCCTCCGTGGGCACGCCAACTGCGCCAGTAACTGCTGTGCCGGCAGGCGCCAGTTTTGTGATTGCCACACCGGCTGCGCCCGCAGCTGACGTGGGGCGAACCTTCATGATCATTGGGCAGGGAACCTCTGACGATGGAACAGCTCGCGCTGTGGTTCGTCAAGGTGTCTACTTTTATTCCGCTGCAGGTATTGGCGCCACGCCGCCGATGATGGGTGCCGGCAATATACCGATAAACGGCAGTTATACCGTGGTGCCCAACCCCAACGGGGGCGGCAAAGGTGTACCCGTTTCGGTTTGGAGCAAGGTCAGCATAAGTAACCTCAGCGGGTCTGCTCAAACCTGTCAACTGGGTGAATATTTGGCAAATACCTGCTCTGCCAACGCTATCAGCAGCAGCGCCGGCAAAGGTCCTGACATTGTCGACAACGACTCCAACTTTCCAGCGGACGTGTTCGAATTCGTGACTGGCTACAAATCTGATCAGTATCAGACTGTTAAGCTAGGCGCGACTGTAGTTGCTGACTGTACAAACTTGACTGGGCTGACGGGCCGAGTGTGGGTAACCGGTGATTGCACGATTCCGTCTGGTTCGACGATCGGATCTGAAAGTGCGCCGCTTCAATTGTTTGTAGAGAACGCTGACTTCACCATGAACGCAAATTCAACGTTCTACGGCATGTTGGTCGCATTTGGTACACCAGCTAACAGCTACGCAGCAGGCGATATCAAAGCCAATGGTGGCGCCAGGTTCTACGGTTCCATGGTCTCAAACGACCCAACAAATATGGGTTTGCAAATCAACGGCACTTTTGATATGGTGTTTTTGCCGGGCGTGATAGACGCCATTGCAAATAACACAGCGTTCAAGTCGATGGCGCGCATTCCCGGTAGTTGGGCGGACTTTTTGAACTAAGGAATTGTTCGAGAACCAAGAAACATGAAAACCCTGGGTAAAACACCACAACCGCAGCACGGTATTGGCTTGATTGAAGTGCTAGTCACAATTCTGTTGCTGGCTGTCGGTCTACTCGGTATGAGCAAAATTCATGGCTTGCTCATTCGTGATGGCGGGACCGCCAACAACCGTGCGCTGGCTATTTCGCTCGCGCAGCAAAAGTTAGATGACCTGCGATCATTCAAATGGATTGACCCTGCGCGATCTTCGGGCCAAAACTGTGATTCTGGTGTTTTTTGTTACTCGGAAATTGCCAACAATCTCGGGGGCCTTGAGGAGGACGCTGGTACCTTGAAGCTTCCTTCGGGCGATGTAACCGTGGGCCCCACCACATTTAACCGGACCTGGACCGTCACAACAAATACCGCGCCCGATTTCAAGGTGGTGACGGTCACCGTGACCTGGACCGACCCAAATGGTGCTGCAAGCGAGGTCTTAACTTCCACAGTCGCTGCTGAGGATCCAAATGTCACAGCGTTTGGGGCAGCGGGCCTAGGTGGGGGTGGGGATGGGCCTAAGGCAAGTTATACCGCGCAGGGGACGCCAGACGTCGTACCCGTGCAGATTGATACGGCTGGCGCGAGCCGCGAGACCAGCAAGCCATTGCCAGATGTCAGCTCAAAGGCGCTCAGCGTTGCCACCCAGTTTGCGTCAGTTAACTATGACTCTTCTGGTCAGCAGACACAGGAGGACTTTAAGACGGTGAGTTGCCGCTGCCAGTACGCAGCTGAAGCAAACGCAAACCCTGCTGCATATTACACGTATACATCAGGTTCTCTGGTTGTTAAGTATCCCTCAAGCCCATCAGTGAACAAGTGGACTGGATCTGCGATCACCAGCCAGGGTGACAGCCAGGATCCCCTTTGTGATGCCTGTTGCAAGGATCATCACGACAGTCAGGTACCCGGTGTCACCACCCCTACCACGGCCTTATTTGACCCCGATCGCCCGGATACCGACTACCACACTGGCGGCGACCATAAGCACTACTACTTCTCGAACGCTGCCAGCCCAAACCTTGGCTTGGTAGAGGTGGCACAAAGTTCAGGTAACAACTATCTGGAGGCATGTCGTTTTCTGCGTGTTGATGGCATTTATCGCATCATGCAGGACTGGCGTTTATCAGCGGTAACCGTACTGCCGCAGGATAACTACCTGCAGGTCGCTGATAAGCTCACTGCGTACCAGAGTTATATCGAGGGCGTTGTTAAGGGACAGGCGAAAACGGACGGTGGTGCCGATACGTCGCTAGGTGCAGCGCCGACAGATCGCGACTTAACTAATCTGAGCGCTGGTTATCGCCAGCTTTTGGCGCGTGGAATATACGTGGACCGAGTTTACTCCGCCAGTCAGCCACGGACTAAGGATGACGCTTACTACACAGGTGTCATAAATGAGACCATTGGTATCAACAGCATTCCGTTTAATGAGGTAAACGTAACCTTGTTAGCCAATTGGTTCTCGAGTAACACAAGCGTCGCTACCGTTGCAAATGACGATATCCTGGACATCACTGCGGCGTCTTCTGACTATTACGGGGTGTATAACAGAGGTAGAGTGAACGTTCTGTCTGGCAGTGGAAATAACTCTGATATCACTGCGTATATGTTGCCCAGCAACAGTGGCTTGACCGCTGGTGCGACACGTGCAACTTATTCCAGCACTGTGGACTACCCCACTGGAACTATTGCTTACAGCAGTGAGATCGGTATTGACCCCAATGACCACGGGACCGCACAACGAAAATCCAGCACCATAAACATCGCCAGAGCTGGTGGTTCCACGACCCGTACCGTGTCTGGGACTATCCGCAAGGGCAATTACAGTGCCGACCTTACCTCTGGGACTCTAACGATTGGCGCCACAGGTGTGACTTGCAGTATTGATGCCCCGACGGGAAATACCACCTCTTTTTCTTGTCTTGTGGACAGCTTTACGGGTGATCTCGCCCTGTCCACCTCGCAATCTGGGGCCTTTTTTGAGAACTCGACTTGCACCGTTTTGCCCAGTAGCGACACCTGTGGCGTGTTCACCGTTTTTGGCCCCTTGATGTATGTCTCGGGATCGTGCAGCGGTCAGGGTCAGTCATGCGGCAGTCGAAATCTCACTATTGTTACCTCCGCTGGCACTACTTGCACAACAGGCTCCTCCCCCCAATGCCCGGTTCCTGTAACGGGGTCGCAGAGAACTTGGACCGGTACGATAACGGTGCGAGATACAACACGTAACGCCAAGGTTGACATAGACGCGTCAGGCACTTTGTCGTGTACCACGATTCAGGAGACCAAGACACTATCCGTTGGCCCCGTTGGCCCAGCCGATGCGCCGAGCAGTTTTGTAATGTGCGTTAAGTGAAGCGTTTACCCTGACCGAAGCCGTATGGCTTGCGGCTGCAAGGAAACAAAAGTAAGCCGTCGGCCTATTTCGGCACGTGAGCCGGTCTAGGGTTTAGCTTGGTTGATCTGAATGCTGGTGCCCGAGACCGGAATCGAACCGGTACGCCCCATTTCTGGAAAGCGGCGGATTTTAAGTCCGCTGTGTCTACCAATTTCACCACTCGGGCCAGTCTGCATTGTGAAACAAAAAAACCTCGGCAACGACGGTTGCGAGGCTTATTGTTCCAATCATTACATTCGAAAATTTGGAGGCGCGACCCGGAATCGAACCGGGCTAGACGGATTTGCAATCCGTTGCATAACCGATTTGCTATCGCGCCAAATGTTTTGCACTTGCCCTCATGTTCACCCGGTGTTTTCCGGGGCTTTGCAAGTGGGCTTACAGGGCGCAGATTCTAGCATCTGACCCACAATTTCCAGCCTCAATTTGGGCCCTCAACCAATCGTCATCAGGCTGGCGTTACCCCCGGCAGCTGCTGTGTTGACGCTCAATGCGCGCTCGATAAGCAGGCCCTCGAGACGAATAGCCTGGTCGCCAGGTTGATAAGCCTGCATGTTCACGATCGGGCCAGGCCGCAGGGCCAGTTGTTGGCTGGTTGCGATCAGCGTAGCGGCATCGCCGTGGTGAAGTAGCGCATCAAAATTGACCGCACTGGATTGCCAGTCGTCAGCCAGCGCCATCTGGGCCTGTACCGGGGCTGGCAAGGTGTCAAAGAGCTTGGTGGCTGTCGCTGGCCAGATTGCGCGTGCCCCTACCGCCAATGTGGCAGCCAGTTGCGCTAGCCGGTCCTCGTCAGAGTTGGCCAGGCACAGCACGGCTTCGCGTGGGTGCAGGCTGTAGATGTTGCGCTCACCCGTAGGGCCGCTGAGCAGGCATTGCACGCCAACCCGGCTCTGCTGGCCAAATTCGCTACAGGTGTGGGCAAGCCCAGTTGCGCCCGCGCTCTGTGCCCAAGCTTGCAGGGCTTGCAAGGCTGGCCTGGAGCTGGGTGGTGAAGACTGGCCGCAAAAGCTCAAGGCCTTGCTCATCACATCCGCCGGCGCTTTGGCCAGCAGTCGGTACAGGTACAGCGGCCCACCGGCTTTGGGGCCTGTGCCGCTGAGGCCCTCGCCGCCAAATGGCTGCACCCCAACCACGGCACCAACGATATTGCGGTTGATGTACACGTTGCCCGCACGCACGGCGTTACTGAGGCGGGCAATCACCTCATCAATACGGGTGTGCAAGCCAAAGGTCAGGCCATAGCCGCAGGCGTTGATTTGCTCGGTCAGGGCGCTGAGCTCGTCGCGCTGGTAGCGCAGCACATGCAGTACGGGGCCAAACACCTCACGGCTGAGCTGCGACAGATGATCAATTTCAATCAGGGTCGGCGCAACAAAAGTGCCTTGCTGTTCGTCGAGGCCAGCGGTCATGCCCCCTTGGTGTACCCAGTGCCCTTTTTGTCGCATACCTTCGATGTGTTGCACGATGGTGGCCTGTGCCTCATGGTCGATCACCGGGCCTACATCAACGCACAACGCTGCGGGGTTGCCCATGCGCAGCTCAGTCATGGCGCCTTTGAGCATGGTGATCACGCGCTCTGCGATGTCGTCTTGCAGGCACAAAATCCGAAGCGCCGAGCAACGCTGGCCAGCACTGTCAAACGCGGAGGATACGACGTCGCTCACCACTTGTTCAGCCAGGGCGGACGAGTCAACGATCATGGCGTTTTGACCACCGGTTTCAGCAATCAGTGGCGTTGGTTTGAGTGCCTTGTTCAGGCGCTTGGCCAAATTGCGCTGCAGCAGGCGCGCAACCTCGGTGGAGCCGGTGAACAGAACCCCTTGCACCCGCGCGTCGCCCACGAGTTGTGCGCCCACGGTCTCACCCGGCCCCGGCAAAAGCTGCAGCGCGCCTTGCGGCACACCAGCTTGCCACAAGAGTTGCACGGCCGTGGCCGCAATCAGTGGCGTTTGCTCAGCCGGTTTAGCCAAAACCGTGTTACCTGCCGCCAGCGCTGCAGCAATCTGCCCTGTGAAGATCGCCAGGGGAAAGTTCCACGGGCTGATGCACACCACCGGGCCCAGTGGCACATGGCTTTGATTGTCGAAGTCCGCCCGCACCTGCGCCGCGTAGTAGCGCAAGAAGTCGATGGCTTCCCGAACCTCGGAGATTGCGTTGGCGCTGGTTTTGCCGGCCTCACGAATGAGCAGGCTTATAAGGCTGTGCATCTGTGTTTGCATCAGGTCCGCGCCGCGCTCAAGAAGATCGGCGCGTTGGCCAGCTGGGGTGTTAGACCAACTTTCAAAACAACGATCCGCGTTGGCCAGTGCCTTGTCGACCTGCTGCGCATCAGCCTGCCAGACATGCCCAATGAGCTCATGGTGTTGGGCCGGGTTGCGCACCACCTGGGCGCTTGAGGATTGATCTGGCAGCGCGAGGCCCTCTATCAGCGGTGCGGCCAACCAGGTTTTAGCGCGGCTTTGGTTGAGTGCAGTGGCCAGCTCCGCCAGCGTGTTTTCATTGGAGAGGTCAAGCCCAGCTGAGTTGCGGCGCTTGGTGTCATAGAGCGCTTCAGGCAGCCCAATGCTGGGGTGGGCCAAGCCGATTGGCCCACCTGGGCCAGCCAGGCGCTCAATGGTCTGCACCGGGTCTTCCACCAAGGCGTCAATGGCAACCGCCGGGTCTGCAATGCGGTTGACAAACGAGGTGTTGGCACCGTTCTCAAGCAAGCGACGCACCAGGTAAGCCAGCAGCGTCTCGTGGTTGCCAACCGGTGCATAAATGCGGCAAGGGCGGGCGAGTTTTCCCGCGCGGACTTCACCAACCACCTGCTCGTACAAGGGCTCACCCATGCCGTGCAGGCACTGGAATTCGTATTGCCCGGCGTGGTAGCTGGAGGGGTCGGCCATGTGGTAGATCGCCGCCAGGGTGTGGGCATTGTGGGTTGCAAACTGTGGGTATACCGCTTGGGGTGCAGCCAGCAACTTGCGCGCGCAGACCAGGTATGACAAGTCGGTGTGGACTTTGCGCGTAAAGACCGGGTAGTCGCTTTGGCCATCGATCTGCGCGCGTTTGATTTCGCTGTCCCAGTATGCGCCTTTGACCAAGCGAACCATCAGGCGGTGGCTGCTGCGCTGTGCCAGGTCAATGATGAAGTCAATCACACCGGGGCAACGCTTCTGGTAGGCCTGCACCACAAAGCCGATGCCATCAAAGCCTTGCAACTCTTTTGCAAAGCACAGTCGCTCGAGCAGGTCCAGGCTCAGGTCCAGTCGTTCAGATTCTTCGGCGTCAATATTGAGCCCGATGTTGTATGACTTGGCCAACATGACCAGATCCAGTAGCCGGGGAAACAGCTCGGCCATCACCCGGTCATGTTGTGCAAGCTGTAGCCGTGGGTGCAGTGCGCTGAGTTTGATTGAAATGCCTGGTCCTTGGAGCACGCCACGCCCGGCACTGGCTTGGCCGATTGCATGAATAGCAGCCTCGTAGGACGCGAAATAGGCTTGTGCATCCTCGGCGGTCAGGGCTGCCTCGCCCAGCATGTCGTAGCTGTAGCGAAAACCAAGCGCCTCGTAGCTTTTGGCGTGTTCGAGTGCCAGGTCGATGGTCTCGCCAGTGACGAACTGCTCGCCCATCATGCGCATGGCCATGTCCACGCCTTTGCGTATCAGTGGCTCGCCACCTTTGCGAATCAGTGATCGAAGCGTTTGCGACAAGTTCTGTTCGCTGTGGGTGGCAACCAGCTTGCCAGTCAGCAGCAAGCCCCAGGTGGCGGCGTTCACGAACAGCGATGCGCTGTTGCCCACATGCGGGTACCAATTACCGTTGCTGATCTTGTCTCGAATCAAGGCGTCGCGGGTCGCTTTGTCCGGTATGCGCAGCAAGGCCTCGGCCAGGCACATCAGCGCAATGCCCTCACCAGAGGACAAAGCGTATTCCTGCAACAGGCCCTGCACCAAGCCGGATCGGCCAGCGTCTCGTTTGCGCGCGCGCAGCTGAGTGGCCAGCTGTTTGGCTAGCGCCACGATCGCCTGCGACTGTGGCGGCTGGAGTTGCATCTCTCCGAGCAAGGCTCGCACTACCGAGGGCTCGTCAGGCCGGTAGGCCTGGGTGATCGGGGATGGCTCCCCCATTGAGTTTGGCAATCTCGACCTTTACCTGCCAGTCATTGCCAATTTGGTCACGCTTGCCGTAGTAGTCTTCGGTAAGCATGTCTTTCGCCATTTTTAGAAGTTCAAGGCGAAT
>JAURGS010000240.1 GCA_030833685.1 Rhodoferax sp.
TTGTGTTTTTTGGGCGTATTGCCACGCGAGTTCGGCCAGTGGTCGCGCACCAGCCGCGGCCTGGCGAGCCTGCGCACTCGCGGCGGTACCGGCTTCAATGCGTTTGGCGATGCCTTGCAAAATTGCAGCCATGCGAAACAGGTTGTAAGCCAGGTAGAAGCTCCAGTCAGCGGCTAGCTCTTCTGGCTGCACAAAGCCGGTTCGCTCGCAGTAGCGTTGGATGTAGTCGGCTTCGCTGGGAATGCCCAAGGCCGCCAGATCGAGCCCACCGATACCCCGAAACGCGCCGGGCTTGATATGCCATGCCATGCAGTGGTAGCTGAAGTCTGCCAGCGGGTGGCCAAGCGTGGAGAGTTCCCAGTCCAGGATAGCCACAATTCGTGGCTCGCTAGGGTGAAAGATCAGGTTGTCCATGCGGTAGTCGCCATGCACGACACTGGTTAGGGTGTTGTCTCTTGCCATGGCAGGGATATGGGCAGGAAGCCACTCAATCAGCCTGTCCATCTCCGCGATTGGCGCCGTGATGGATGCAAGGTACTGCTTGGTCCAGCGACCAATCTGGCGCTCGAAATAGTTCCCGGGCTTGCCGTAGTCGCCCAGGCCGCAGGCCACGGGGTCGACCCTGTGTAAGGCGGCCTGTACGCGGTTCATTTCGTCGTAAATGGCACCGCGTTCAGTTCGGTTGACTTGCGCTAGGGTTTGGTCCCAAAAAATACGACCCTCGACATGCTCCATGATGTAGAAGGCGCGGCCGATAACCGACTCATCGTCACACAGACAGAGCATTTGAGGCACCGGCACTGCGGAGTGCGCGAGGCCACGCATGACCTTGAATTCGCGCTCAATCGCGTGGGCCGACGGCAGCAGATTGGCCACAGGTCCTGGCTTGCTTCGCATGACATAGGTTTGCCCTGGGGTGAGTAGCTTGTAGGTCGGATTGGATTGCCCCCCTTTGAACGACTCGACCGTGAGCGGGCCTGAAAATTGGTTAAGGTGAGATGCCAACCAATGTTCAAGTGCGCTGACATCAAATTGTTGGTGCACCTGAACGGGTTGTGTGCCGCTGAACTTGTCGGTGTGATTCATGCTCTCGATACGGTGTTCGGTTGTGCACGCGTGCACTTCAGGATAGCGATCCAAGGTGGCAGCATGCGGCTGGCCCAGCCAATTCGACCGCTGACGACCTGGCGGGTGTCCGCATGGGTTACGCAAGGCATCATCGCCACACTGCCCTTTGACGCGCTAGCGTTGGACAACCCGCACTTGAAGGGCTCCAGGGTTCACGATGTTGGTCGGCCGTCCTTTGAGAAAGTTCACCACGTTGTCAAAAGCAATGCCAAAGTAATGCTCGTAATTCTGCAGGTCCACATAGCCGATGTGTGGCGTGCAAATGCAGTTTTCCAAGCGCAAGAGCGAATGCCCTTGCAAGATGGGCTCGGATTCGTACACATCAATCGCGGCCAGTCCCGGGCGGCCTTTGTTGAGCGCCCCCAGCAAGGCATCTGCTTCAATCAATTCGGCCCGGGAGACGTTGATGAGTGTGGCCGTGGGTTTCATGCGCGCTAAATCCTCTGCAGTGACCAGGCCCTTGGTGGCGTCTGCGAGGCGAAGATGCAGTGACAGGAAATCCGACTGCTCAAACAGGGCATCCTGGGTGTTGGCAATGTCGTGACCGTCCAGGGCTGCGCGCTCGCGCGAGGGTTCTCGCCCCCAAATCAAGACCCGCATGCCAAACGCTTTACCGTACTGCGCAACCAAGCGGCCAATCTTGCCGTAGCCCCAAATACCCAGGGTTTTGCCTTGCAAAGTCGTGGGTAAGCAGAAATTGGGGGGCATGTTGGCCGCCTTCAGCCCTGACTGCTGCCAAGCGCCGTATTTGAGATGACTGATGTAGTGGGGAAGCCGCTTGGCTGCCGCCATCACCAGAGCCCAGGTCATTTCAGCCGGCGCGGTCGGTGCGCCGCTGCCCTCAGCCACTGCGATGCCGCGTTCGGTGCAGGCTGCAATGTCGATGTGGGCGCCCGCGTGTCCGGTTTGGGAGATTAGCTTGAGTTTGGGCAGCTTTTCAATCAAGGCTCGAGTCAGGTGGGTTCGCTCGCGGTTCAGGACGATGACTTCGGCATCTTTCAGGCGCACGGCGAGTTGCCCAATGCCTTTGACCGTGTTGGTGTACACCCGGGCCTGGTAGTCAGCGAGTTTGGATGCACAGTCGAGTTTGCGCACCACGTCCTGATAGTCATCCAGAATCACAATGTTCATGCCTAACATTGTGCCTCGAAGCGGCTAGCGCTCCAGATGACTTGGGCGGTTTTGCCCCAGCTGCGCTCGGGTGGTTTTTTGACACCAGGCGGCTTGGCCGCCGTCAATGGCGTGTCAAAGACGGGCTTTGGGAATGCCTTTTTGCTTCCGCCAGCGCCAGGCGGTCGAGTTCGGCGCAGACATCTGCCATCCGACCGGACATGCGTAAATGCGACTGTCCAGGGCCAGCGCCTTTGGTGTGGACCTGAAACACGCGCAGTGGTTGACTCAAGCGTTTCGGCGTCTGAATTAGCGCGCCCGTCGCAGCTCGCGTGCCCCGTGTCCTGATGGCGGGCTCAGCGTCCAGCTGCCGATTGGTGCGCCCGTAGCCTGGTTGAAGGTGCAACAGGTTGCTCCAGATTGACCGCAGGGTCTGGCCCAATCGATGCTGGATGGGGTTGGGGTGAAACAGGCGAAAAGTGTTCATGGTGTGTGACGGTCAAAGAGAAGAGAAGGGCCGCGCCGCGTTGCGATCAACCGCTGGCTTCACATCAGCATCGTGTTGCGTATCAATCCAACGGCCAAGCCCTCGATTTCAAAGGGTTCGCCAGGTTCGACCACGATGGTTTGGTAGTCGGGGTTTTCTGGGTGCAGCTCAATATGCTGTTTGTTACGCATGAAGCGCTTGACCGTTACCTCGTCGCCAAGCCTGGCCACGACAATTTGCCCGTTTTTTGCCTCGCGTGTGCTCTGCACGGCCAACAGGTCACCATCCATAATGCCGGCGTCGCGCATCGACATGCCCCTGACTTTCAACAAATAGTCGGGCTTGCGTTGAAACAAGCTGCTCTCCAGGCTGAAGGTCTGGTCAATATGCTCCTGGGCCAGGATGGGTGAGCCGGCCGCCACCCGGCCAATCAGGGGTAGCGTGAGCTGCGCCAGACCAGGAAGGTCAAGCGCGAATTGTTTGGCGCGAGACTGGTTGATGCTGCGCAATGTGTCGCCGCGTAGCCGAATCCCACGTGAAGTGCCGCTGAGCAACTCGATGGCGCCTTTGCGCGCCAACGCCTGCAAATGCTCCTCTGCCGCATTGGCCGACTTAAAGCCCAGCTCCGCGGCGATTTCTGCCCGTGTGGGGGGCGAACCGGTTTTGGCTATGGTGCTCTGGATAAGATCCAGGATCTGTTGTTGACGTTCGGTCAGTTTCGCTTTGCTTAACATCGCGGCTCCTATTGGCAGGGTGTTCGATGATGAAAGGCTGGATAAATACTGTTTAAATATCCAGTTACTGTATTTTTAACCAGTTTTTAAAGGTTTGCAAGTGGTTTCAACAAAAAACATTCATCGCTTGGTCGTTTTGGGCACCGGGGGCACGATTGCCGGCAAAGCCCAAGACAGCGCGGACAACGTGAGTTA
>JAURGS010000241.1 GCA_030833685.1 Rhodoferax sp.
GGTCAGCCCGGTGACGACTTGCGGCAATTCGTACCGCATTGGGCTCGTCAGTGCTTTGAATCCATGCTTTTGCCTGCGCTTCGGTTCTGCCGTGATGCATGTGCCTTGCCAGCAGATTCTTCAGGCGCACAGTATCTGGCACTTCAAGGTACCAGCACTCATCCAGACAGCCACGCACCTGATGCCATGGCCAGTCTTCCAGCAAGAGGTAGTTGCCCTCGGTAATCAGCAATCGGGTGTCTGGCAAAACCGCCACCGAGCCAGCGATTGACTCTTCAAGGTCGCGGTCAAACTCAGGGGCATAAATCACCTCATCGGGTGACTGCGTTTTCAGTCTGGTCAGTAAAGCGATATAACCCGCTGCGTCAAACGTGTCCGGTGCGCCTTTTCGGCTCGCGCGACCTAAGCGAGCGAGTTCGCGATTGGACAAATGAAATCCATCCATGGCCACCAGCTGCGCCTGCGTGCCAAGTTGCTGCACCAATAGCCCGGCCAACGTGGACTTGCCAGCACCAGGTGGCGCGGCAATGCCCAAAATACTGCGCTGGGAACGCGCCATCAGCTGGCCGGCACGCTCCAACAGATCATCAGGTACCGTTATACCGGTCACAGGCATGATTACTCGCTAGCGGCAACGCGACCCGCCTCAATCGTGATCCGACGCTGACAGCGACCAGCCAAGGTCGAGTCGTGGGTTACCAGCAGCAAGGTGGTTTGGTGCTCCTGGTTAAGCTCAAACATCAAGGCCATCACGGCATCACCATTGGCAAAATCCAGGCTGCCCGTTGGTTCATCAGCCAGCAGCACGGCTGGCTGCATCACAAATGCACGTGCCAGCGCCACGCGCTGCTGCTCTCCGCCCGATAAAACACGCGGGTAATGCCCCAAACGTTGGCCTAAGCCCACCCGCTCCAACATGCGCTTTGCAGCAGCTCGCGCATCACGCCGGGCGGCCAGCTCCAGCGGCAGCATGACGTTCTCCAAAGCAGTCAAGTTGGATAGAAGCTGAAAACTTTGAAAAACAAAACCGATTTGCTGGGCACGCAAATCTGCCCTTTGGTCTTCATCCATGGCAAACAGGTCTTGCCCTGCCAGACAAACTCTCCCGCGCGTGGGTGTGTCTAGGCCAGCAATAATCGACAGCAAGGTACTCTTGCCAGAACCCGATGCGCCGACAATGGCCACGGTTTCAGCGCGGTCACATTCAAAGCTGATGTCGCGCAAAATATCGAGCGTGCCGCTCGAATCGGTCACTGACTTGAAAATATGCTCAACAGAAATAATGCATTCGGACATGAAAGATATTGAGATCAGCAACCAAGGTCAAAGGCGAGACTTTATCGTCTTTGCTACCACCTTGGTCGCCTTGGGGATTCCGGGCCTAAGCGCAGCGCAAGACAAAGCCCTCACCATTTTGGTTCTTGGGGACTCCTTGAGCGCCGAGTATGGGCTTCGACGTGGTGCAGGTTGGGTCGCCTTGATGGGTGAGCGACTCGAACAATCGAAAACAGCAGTCAATCTCGTTAACGCGAGCATCAGTGGAGAAACTTCCTCCGGTGGCCGCTCCAGACTCCCTGATCTGCTGCAACGCCATCAGCCCGATGTCGTGATCATTGAACTGGGTGCCAATGACGCACTTCGCGGCCTACCTCTGACGCAAACGCAGAACAACCTACAAGCGATGACCCAGGCCAGCAAACAACTTGGCGCGCGCGTTGTTCTGGTCGGCATGCAAGTCCCGCCTAACTATGGCCGTGACTACAACCAACGTTTTAGCAAGCTTTTCAAGGACGTCGCCAAGGCCGAAAAGATCGCGCTTGTGCCCTTCATGCTCAAGGGCGTGGCTGATGTTCCCGACAGCGGCAAGTTTTTTCAGGCCGATCGCATCCATCCCAACGAGCGTGCACATCCCACAATTCTGAGCAACATCTGGCCTGAGGTGGAGAAGCTGATTCGATGAGTCTCAAAACCATCAGCGCCACTGAGGCATTGCAGTCTATTGATGGGTTTGATGCTGTGATTGATGCGCGCAGCGAAGACGAGTACGCACTCGATCACCTGCCAGGTGCTGTCAATTGGCCCACACTGAACAACCAGGAACGCGCTGAGGTTGGAACGCTCCACAAACAGGTGAGCCCGTTTTCAGCCAGAAAGCGTGGCGCGGCTTTGGCTGCGCGCAATATTGCGGCGCATATTGAGCGAGAGTTAGCCGACAAGCCCCGCGAGTGGTCAGCCATGACCTACTGCTGGCGCGGGGGTCAGCGCAGTGGCTCTTTGTCTCTGGTGCTCAGCCAAATTGGATTTCGCATCAGCATTGTGGAGGGCGGCTACAAAGCGTTTAGGGCCGCCATGGTCACGCACATCGACGAATTGGTTGGCCGGCTTCGTTTCCGTGTGATCTGTGGCTTGACGGGCACTGGAAAGACACGCTTGTTACAAGCGCTTCAGACCCAGGGCGCACAGGTGCTCGACCTGGAAGCTTTGGCCAACCACCGAAGCTCGGTTCTGGGCGCCATTCCTGGTCAACGCCAGCCCAGCCAAAAACAATTCGACACCCGGATTTGGAACTGCTTGCGTACGCTGCAAGCTGATCAAGTGGTGTACGTCGAGAGCGAGAGCAAAAAAGTGGGCAATCTCAGCGTGCCGCACAGCCTGGTATCAGCCATGCGTCAAAGCGAATGCGTGAACCTGACACTGGACGAAGCCGAGCGTGTCGCCCTGCTCCTAGAAGACTATCGCTTCATGACCGAAGAGGTGGACTACTTCTGCGACCGGCTAGCTAATCTGACCTCAGTTCGCGGCCATCAGCAAGTCAAGGCATGGCAAGCCATGGCCCGCGATGGCGATTTCGCGGGGGTTGTACGCGATTTACTCGTCAGCCACTACGACCCCGCCTACCTGGAGTCGATCCAGCGCAATTTCCCGCACTACGCCACCGCACAGAACATCACCCCGCAAGACCACAGCCAGCAATCGATGGAGAAACTTGCTGCGCACATGGTGCAAAGCCTGTTCAAACCAATCTGAGAAAAAGCCGCCAAGCAGCTCACAGCCCCCCAAAGCGCGGGCCAATTGGCACGCCTACAGGCGCCTCAGGCGGCTGCAGCCATGGCGGCCAAGGCCTGTTCAAGGTCGCTGCGCAGGTCCTCAAAAGGCTCTAGCCCCACTGAGAAACGCACCAGCGTCCCGCGCGCCAGATAAGCCGGCCAGACTGAGCGCATATGGCCCAGCTGGTAGGGTACGACCAGACTCATGGGGCCACCCCAGCTGTAGCCCAAGCGAAAAAGCTGCAAGCCATCGCAAAATCTGTCGACTGCGGCTTGTGACAGCTCAGGCCTGAAAACCACACTGAACAGCCCTGCCGCTCGCCCAAGATCTGTGCCGCACAGCGCAGCCCAATGCTCATGACCAGGCGAATCGGTCAGGCTCGGATGCAAAACCTGAGCAAACTCGGGGCGCTGCCTGCTCCACTGGGCTAACTGCCGGGTACAGGTGTCATGCGCCTGGTAGCGCAGGGCAGTACTGGGCAATGCACGCAAGACGGCCTCGACATCGTTCATCCCCACGCCAAACCCCAAGCGCATATGGCACAGCTTGAGTGTCATGTGCACGGCCTCATCGACCGTGCACACGCTACCCA
>JAURGS010000242.1 GCA_030833685.1 Rhodoferax sp.
CAAGGCCTGATGGGCAAGCCCTGGGGTTAAACACATGCGCGCCAAGACACTTTTTCTGATCGCGGCATTTTTGGTGCTGCTCTATGCGGGCGTACCTTGGGCTATCGCAGCCTCGGGAAGAACCGACTTTTTCTACACCTTGACCTCGGTGGCGCTGCTGTCGATTGCCTCAGCCGGAGTCTGGCTCACGTTTTACATTGGCCGCATCAACATTGGCCAAGGTGCTTATGCACTAGCTGGCGGCTACGTGTCGGCTATTCTGGTGATGCAGCACGGAATGAGCTTTTGGGCAACGTTGCCGCTGGCCGGCCTGTTCTGTGCAGCTCTGTCGGTGCTGATAGGCGTACCCATCCTGCGCCTGCGTGGTGTGTACTTCGCCATGGTGACCCTGGTACTCACCGAAGTGATGCGTCTGAGCGCGCTGGCTGCGCCCATCACGCAAGGGGCTAAAGGCATCACCTCGATTCCACTGCCAGGTGAGCTCAGCATCCTGGGCGTGACCCTGATCCCCAACTTTGCAAGCTTGGAAAACCCCAAAGTTGGTTTTTACTGGATGGCGGTCACACTCATGGTGGCAGCTTACGCGGTGCTTTGGCGTATCGTCAATTCGCGCCTGGGACATCTGTGTCGCTCGCTACAACAAAACGAAGAGCTGGCCTCGTCCATTGGCGTAAATATTGCCTACTTGCGCGTGTTGGCGTACTCAATCTCCTCCTTCATGGGTGGCATCGCAGGTGCCAGCTTCATTGCCATCTCGCAGTCAATTTACCCCTCCTCGTTCCAGGTCACCGACAGCGTGAACTTCATGCTCAACTGTTTCTTGGGTGGCCTAGGCTACGTATTTGGCCCCATGCTGGGAACCCTCATGTTGTATTTCGGTTGGGACTTGTTGTTCACCGCAGGCTCCTACCAGCTGCTCATCTATTCCTCGCTGCTCATCCTCCTGATGCTCACCCTGCCCAATGGTGTGCTCAGCCTCTTTGACCGCAAGAAAGGCTAAAACCATGGCCGCCATTCTTGAAGTCAAAGCGGTAAGCAAGCGGTTCGGCGGTCTGACTGCCGTCAACAACGTGAGCTTCTCGGTCAACGCAGGCGAAATCCTTTGCGTAATCGGGCCTAATGGTGCGGGCAAATCAACCTTGTTCAAGCTGATTTCGTCTTTTTTGAAGACCAGCGGCGGCGAAGTCACGCTGCAAGGGCGCCGCATCAATAACCTGGCGCCGCACGCAGTGGCTCGCTTGGGCGTGGTTCGCACTTTCCAGGAGACCACAATCTTTCGCGCCATGACGGTTCGCGAAAACATCATCGTGGCCCACCACCTGCGCTCCAAGGCTTCGCTGTTTGGCTTCTTTATTGGCAGTCAACAAGCCCGCGATGACGAGGCCACGTTTGGCAAGTCAGCCGATGACATCATTGACTTTCTTGGTCTGGACTCGATTCGCAACGAGCTGGCTTCCAACCTGCCGCAGGGGCACCTGCGCGCCCTGGGCATGGCCATTGGCCTGGCAACAAGCCCCAAAGTCCTTTTGCTCGATGAGCCCTTTGCCGGCATGAACCACCAGGAGACCATGCGCATGGTCGATCAGGTCCGCCGCTTGCGTGATGAACGAGGTCTGACAGTGCTGCTGGTCGAGCATGACATGCCCGCGGTCATGAAGATTGCCGACCGCATCGTTGTGCTGAACTTTGGCGAAAAAATCGCCGAAGGCACGCCTAAAGAAATTCAAAACAACGAAAAAGTCATCGAGGCCTATTTGGGCTCCGAAGACGCGGCCATTGGAATTTAAGACATGACCAAGATTCTTGAGTTCCAAAACGTCGAGCTCTATTACGACCATGTGTACGCGCTCAAAGGCGTATCCGTCGAAGTCAACACGGGCGAAATCGTCGCGCTCATTGGCGCCAACGGCGCGGGCAAGTCATCGATTCTGCGGGCTATCACCGGCTTATCGCGCATAAAAAGCGGACAGGTCCTCTACAACGGGCAACGCCTGGATGGCACGCCTGCTGCGAAGATCGTGCAAATGGGCATCACCATGGTGCCCGAAGGCAGACGTGTTTTCCCTTACATGTCAGTCAAGGACAACTTGCTCATGGGTGCTTTCACACGCAGGGATAAACCCGGTATTGAGCGAACGCTGGAAAGCGTTCTTACGCGTTTTCCGCGTCTGCGCGAGCGCTTCAAGCAACAAGCCGGCACGCTCTCGGGCGGCGAGCAGCAGATGATGGTGATCGGGCGCGCGCTGATGTCACAGCCCAAACTCTTGCTGCTTGATGAGCCCAGCCTTGGTATCGCACCCAAACTGGTGCAAGACATTGCCCGCGCCATCGTGGCGATTTCGCGTGACGAAAAAGTCAGCGTGCTGCTGGTCGAACAAAACAGCCGCATGGCGCTGTCGATTTCAAGCCGGGCCTACGCCATGTCAACCGGCAGCATCGTTCTCAGCGGCGAATCCAAAGCCTTGATGCATGACGAGCGAATCAAGGCGGCTTATCTTGGGGGAGATCTTTGAATATGGCACGCATTCTGGTCATCAACCCCAACACCACCGTCGGCATGACCGACAAGATTGCCGATGCCGCGCGACGGGTGGCCAGCCCTGGCAACGAAATTGTGGCGCGCACCTCACCAGCTGGGCCGCTGTCAATCGAAGGTTATTTTGACGAAGCCACCAGCCTGCACGGCCTTTTGCAATGCATTCACGATAACCCCAATGTCGATGCTGTGGTGATCGCCTGCTTTGACGATACCGGCCTGGACGCCGCGCGTTGCCTGACCGACAAGCCGGTGATTGGCATCGGTGAGGCGGCTTACAAAATGGTCTCTCTGCTGTGTAACAAATTTTCAGTGGTCACCACGCTGGCGCGCTCAGTACCTGCACTGGAGCACAACCTGCGCCGCTACGGCCTGGACCGGCAATGCGTCAAGGTGCGCTCTTCTGAGGTTGCCGTTTTGGACCTTGAACACGCCGATGCGGCCGCATGCGGCAAGATAGAAAACGAGATCAGGCTCGCCATACAAGAGGACAAGGCTGAGGCCATTGTTCTGGGGTGTGCGGGCATGGCAGACCTGGCGCTGTCCTTGAGCAACAAGTTCGCCCTGCCTGTCATAGATGGTCTGGCCTGCGCAGTGGCCATGGCCCAAAGCGCGGCGCAGTTAGGTCTTAAAACGTCGCGCTTGGGTGGCTACGCGCCACCTCCGGCGCACAAGCTTCGGCATATTTTTGCTCAAGCACCCCTTGCTGCGCCCGGCTCAAACGTGGCCGAAACCATCCGTACTTCAGAGCATCTGGTCGAGCGGGCTTAAGGCGTAGCCAGCGCCTTGCAACGCGGCCTTGACTGCGCGTGCGGTCTGCACCGCGTGCTCACCATCGCCGTGCACGCAAACGCTGTGAATCGGCGTGGGCAGAACCTGCCCGTCCAAAGACACAATGCCGCCCGCCCGAATCATGCGCAGCACGTGGGCACTGCACGCCGCAGCATCCCCAACCATGGCCTTGGGCTTTTTACGCGACACCAGCTGACCATCGGGCTCGTAATTGCGGTCGGCATAAATCTCCAATGCCACACGCAAGCCCTGCGCCTGGGCGGCATGCGCCAATGGCGATG
>JAURGS010000243.1 GCA_030833685.1 Rhodoferax sp.
AGGCTGTCACCGCTGGCGTCGTCAACCAGCTGCTCACGCTGGCTGTGCGTCAGCTTGAGCTGCAGCCCTAAACGGGTGCGTCCCTGCTCCAACGCGGTGATAAGGTCTTTTCGTGCAATCAGTCGCTCAGGGCTTTGTTGCGGTTTGCTATCACTTTTATAACTGCGCGAGCCCAATATCTCTCGCGCCAGCATCCCAGGGTAGGCCTCCAGGGCCAGTCGCGCCGACGCGTCTGGTGCCGACTGCCAGGCCTCGCTCAAGCCGACCAGGCCAACCCCCGCGGCGCGCAAAAGCGGCACACCCGCGTGCATCATGTAGGCCACGGGTGGGTTGACCCACTTCATGCTGGGGCTGGAGCCAGACAAGCGGTCTGTCGCTCGATGGGCGAACTTAAGCCCGGGCGGCCGGGCATCGCAATAGGCAGCGAAAGTGGACCGAATTTCATGCCGGGTTAGAGCAGCATAGTGCGTCATGAGTGCTGGCCAAGTCTGCGGCCAGCCCAGTTCCTGCACCAAATCGCGCGGCAGCCCGAAAGGCAGATCAAAGCCGCCCAGCCAAGGTTGTTTGATGGCCAGCCAGTCTGAAAAGGTCTGAAAGTCGGCAAAGCGCAGCAGCGTATCAACCACCAAGCGCGACGCGCTTAATTGGCCCGTCGCCAACACGATCGGTTTTCGCCGCGTGGGTGCGCTGGTGAAATCACAGCCCACCAGCATCTCAGGCCTTTTCATGCAAGCTGCTTTGACGCCCGATTCACGGGCCAGGGTCAGGCTCGCCCGACGATAGCAGCGGTTGCGATCAGTTCCTCAAGCAGGGCCAGCGAGACTCTTCCCGAGACCGCGTAAGGGTCCATGACAGGCCTTTCGCCATACTTCATCAGGATCGCAGCATTGATGCGGTTCATGTTGACTTCACCCATGGTCCAACCGCCAAAGCGACGCTCGGTGATTTCCTCGTAGTGGAGCAAAACCACATCCTTGTGGCGCGTGTCTGCGGCGATGTGCGCATACAAGTCACTGACCGCCGAACGCCCGCCCTCCAGCACCTGCATGAACACGCCACCGCCGTAACACAGCACACCCGTGATTCCACCCGCCGGGTTGTGGTCGCGTGAGCGCTGAATGATCGACTCGATCACGTCTGGGCTGGGATTGACGGCACGACTCGCGTACAACAAACGAACCAACATAGTCATTCCTCTCGAGGTATGAGGGCTAAAAACTCACGACGCAAATTAGCGTCTTTCAGAAAACTGCCACGCATCACTGAATTAATCATCTTGCTATTGAGGTCCTTGACACCGCGCCAGCCCATACAGAAGTGGCTAGCCTGCATCACCAGCGCCAGGCCATCAGGCTGTGTTTTCTGCTGGATTAAATCGGCCAGCTGCACAACGGCCTCCTCTTGTATCTGAGGACGGCTCATCACCCAGTCGGCCAACCTGGCGTACTTGGACAATCCAATCACGTTGGTGTGTTCGTTGGGCAATACACCGATCCACAATTTACCCAAAATGGGGCAAAAGTGATGACTGCAGGCGCTGCGAACACTGATAGGCCCGACGATCATCAGCTCGTTGAGGTGCTCCGCATTGGGAAACTCTGTGGTTTGTGGCTCAGCGGAGTAACGGCCCTGGAAGACCTCCTGCAGGTACATCTTGGCAACACGCCGCGCGGTGCCCTCGGTGTTGTGATCATTGTCGGTATCGATCACCAGGCTGCTGAGAACACCCTTCATTTTTTCGGTGACTTCCTCAAGCAATGGCTCTAGTTCACCGGGCTCGATGAACTGCGCAATGTTGTCGTTGGCGTGAAACCGCTTGCGCGCGGCCTGGATCCGTTCTCGAATCTTCACCGACACCGGAACGCCTTGATCTTTTGATTCTGGGCTCATGGCTCTTTTTAGAAATAGGTCAAGAATCGATGCTAACAGCGTTTATCGGCCCAAGCGCCATGTCTACACCAGTCGCATTCAAACGGTGCTGGGCTGTCATGCCTCAATAACGCAGCCCGATCAGAAACAGAGTCAAGCGCATCAGCAGCAATGCAATGCGATCAAGCCAACGAACATGCCAGGCCCGCTGTGCGTAGGCCTGCGCGTCAACCCGTACGGCATCCTCCCGCACAACAGCATCCAAATGACCCAAGAGTCCTTGGGCGAAGCCACGGTCATCAATCACCACATTGGCCTCTCTGGCCAGCAGCAAGCTCAGTGGATCGATGTTGGACGAGCCGACTGTCACCCAATGCCCATCAACCACGGCCACCTTGGCATGCAAAAAGCTCGGGCGGTATTCATAGATTTCAATACCCGCGGCCAGCAAACGCTCGTACAGCGCGCGAGCAGCGTGAAACTGTATGAAGTACTCGTAGCGCCCCTGCAGCAGCAGGCGCACGCGCACCCCTCGGCGCGCGACGTGAATCAAGCTTTCAAGTATCTTGCGCCCCGGCAAAAAATAGGCGTTAGCAATCAACACATCGCTTTGCGCACAGGCCAAGGCCCGGCGATAGGCGCGCTCAATCTGGGTTCGATTGCGCAGGTTGTCACGCAAAACCAACTTCGCGCTAGCACCTGGCTGTGGATCAACCGCCATGATGCCTTTCGCATCCCCAAGCCTTGCGCGCTGCAGGTCGCGCCACGCCCCCCGCAGGTCGGCCTTCTGAAGCTGAAAGCTGACCTGTGTGCGCCACCATAACTGGTACATCGTGGCGTGCATGGTGCGAACCAGCGGTCCGATGACCTGAACTGCGAAATCCAGGCGTGGCTGCTGCAAATACCCGTGATTGGGATCAAGATAGTCATCGATCAAATTGATGCCACCGCAAAATCCGATCCTGCCGTCAACCACGCACAACTTGCGGTGTAGGCGCCGCCACCGTCGTGGAAAGAGCACGCCCGCCCAACCCAATGGACGAAAAATACGCCAACGCACCCCGGCGTCGTCAAAAGCCTGCCGCCAGGCCGGCGCCAGCGTCGGCGTGCCGGCACCGTCAAACAACACATAAACCGCAACACCCCGATTGGCCGCCCGAACCAGCGCTTGGGCCACTGCAATGACCGAAGCCTCGGGATGAAAAATATAAGTCTCCAGCCGAATTTCACGCACGCTGGCATCAAATGCGTGGACCAGGGCCTGGAAAAACCCCTCCGACCCTTTGAGCAGGGTCAGCTGGTGATCAGCTTGGGGCACGATCAACTTGCTCACCTTGAGGCATGGCAAATTCCGCAATCAATGGAAGATGGTCGGACATGCGCGACCAGATGGGTCCGCGTGGAACACTCAGGCCAACAAGTTCCAATCCGCGGGAGAATACGTGATCGAGCTGAACCACCGGCAAGCGAGAGGGGAAAGTCGCATGGCGCCGGCCCATCCAGCCCGAGATGCCAACCTCGGCAAAAGCGGATTTCATCCAACCTGACCACTCGTTAAAGTCACCGGCGATCACCAACGGGACGCCCTGGGGAACCTCCCGCCCAATGAAACGCAGCAGTTGTTCGACCTGACGCACTCGACTGGCGCGAATCAAGCCCAGGTGCACCACCACCACATGCACATCGCAGGATTCCAGGCGCACGGTGACATGCAGCAG
>JAURGS010000244.1 GCA_030833685.1 Rhodoferax sp.
AAGGGACATCATCTTTCGTAAAGAAATAATGATTGATTCCGTCCATCTCCCTGAGCAGATCATATTTTCCATACATCACCGCCAGGTGTGGGCCAAAGACTTTGTAGGTGCTGAAAACATAGAAATCAATGTCCAGATCTTGCACATCAACAAGTCTGTGAGGAGCATAGGCAACTCCATCAATGCAGATAAGTGCACCGGCTGTCTGCAGTGCGAAATGGCTTGCGCTTTTGAAAACTACGGTACTTTTGCCACGGCAAAGTCACGCATCAAGGTTTTTGACTTTCACCACTCCGGCAAAAAAGTTCCCTATACCTGCACTCAGTGTGATGAAGCCTGGTGCCTGCATGCGTGCCCGGTGGAGGCCATCAGCGTTGACAAGGCTACTGGTGCCAAGGTAGTCAACGACTCGACCTGTGTCGGCTGCAAGGTTTGCACGATTGCTTGCCCGTTTGGCACGGTGAACTACGTGCAGGAAACCGGCAAGGTTCAGAAATGCGACTTGTGTGGTGGTGAGCCCGCCTGTGCGGATGCCTGCCCCACTGGCGCAATCACCTTCATCGACGCCAATTGGACTGGGCTGGGCCGCATGAACCAGTGGGCCGACAAAGTTGGCAATCAACCCGCGGCAGCTTAAGGAGAACACATCATGGCATGGGCAGAAAAAATTCTCCGCGTCAACCTGAGCGCTGGCACCGTCAAGTCAGAGCCACTCAATATGGAGTGGGCTAAGGCCTACATTGGCTCGCGTGGTTTGGGCAGTAAGTACCTGGTCGAAGAGATTGACCCCAAGGTTGATCCACTGTCACCAGAGAACAAAATCATCTGGGCCACTGGGCCCTTAACTGGAACGATGGCCTCAACCGGCGGGCGCTACACGGTGATCACCAAAGGCCCCTTGACCGGAGCCATTGCGTGTTCGAACTCTGGCGGGTACTGGGGTGCGGAGCTGAAGATGGCGGGTTGGGACATGGTGATTTTTGAAGGCAAGTCGGCCAAGCCGGTTTACCTCTACATCAACGATGACCAGGCCGAGCTGCGCGATGCCTCTCACCTGTGGGGTAAAAGCGTTTGGGAAACCGAAGAGACCCTTAAAAAGAGTTTGCAAGACCCGCTTACGCGCGTCTCTAGCATCGGCAAGGCTGGCGAAAACGTGGTCTTGTACGCCGCCGTGGTCAATGATCTGCACCGCGCAGCAGGACGCTCTGGCGTAGGAGCCGTGATGGGTAGCAAGAATTTGAAAGCCATCGCCGTGCGCGGCACCAAGGGCGTTGGCAATGTGCGCGACCCTAAAGCCTTTATGGCAGCGGTTAAGGCTGGTAAAAAAGTGCTGGCTGAAAACGGTGTAACGGGGCAGGCTCTGCCCACCTATGGAACCCAAGTGCTGATGAACATCATCAATGAGGTCGGTGGATTGCCTACGCGCAATCACCGGGATGTGCAGTTCGAAGGTGCCAAGGATATTTCGGCTGAGGCCATGGCTACGCCACGCAAGACCGATGGCAAGACACATCTGGTGACCAACCAGGCCTGTTTTGGTTGCACGATTGCCTGTGGACGGGTTAGCAAAATGGACCAAAGCCACTTCTCGGTGCAGAACAAACCAGAGTACTGGGGTGCCTCTGGTGGCCTTGAGTACGAGGCCGCCTGGGCTCTGGGTGCAGCCAACGGGGTCAATGACTTGGAAGCCTTGCAGTACGCCAATCTCATTTGCAACGAAGAGGGGTTCGACCCCATCAGTTTTGGCGCCACAGTGGGTGCGGCCATGGAGCTCTACGAGATGGGTGTGCTAAGCAAAGAGCAGTTGGGCATCGAGGCGCCGTTCGGATCGGCAAAAGCCTTGTGCGAATTGGCCGACATGACCGCCAAAGGAGTGGGCTTTGGTAAAGACATTGGCATGGGCTCCAAGCGGTTGACCGCGAAATATGGGCACCCAGATTTGTCGATGAGCGTCAAGGGCCAGGAATTCCCGGCCTACGACGGGCGCGTGATTCAGGGTATCGGACTGGCCTACGCCACCTCTAACCGTGGCGCTTGCCATCTACGGGGCTACACCATTGCTTCCGAGGTGCTGGGTATCCCAGTGAAGACAGAGCCGGTGGATGCCAATGGCAAGCCAGAGCTGGTAAAGGCGTTTCAGGACGCGACCGCTGCGTTTGACTCCAGCGGCTTGTGCATTTTCACCACCTTTGCCTGGAGCCTGCAGGACCTGGCCCCGCAGATGCAGGGTGCCTGCGACGCGGATTACACGGTGGATGAATTGGCCAAAGCCGGTGAGCGCATATGGAATCTGGAGCGCGAATTCAATAACGCTGCTGGTTTTACCAAGGCGGATGACACTTTGCCCAAGCGCCTGCTAACTGAAGGCGCCAAGACTGGGCCTGCGAAGGGTGTGGTGAGCAAATTGCCTGAGATGCTTCCGAAGTACTACGAAGTCAGGGGCTGGGATAGCGAGGGCCGTCCTACAGCCGCGACGCGAGAGCGCTTGGGCTTGTAGCGCCTGACATGTCAGGTGAGCTATTACGGTGCGCAAGCTGGGGTTTTGCACCACTTTGGGGTTTTGTTTGTTCACTCGGCTAGTGGTGGGCTCGGATCAGCTGGGTAGGTAAGCCCGTCTGAGCCCCACTTGTTTCAAAACGGGAGATTGAGAATGAGCCATCACGTCATCTTGGGCGCTGGACCGGCCGGTGTGGTCGCGGCCGAAAGAATTCGTAAGCTCGCGCCCGCCGACTCGGTCACGCTGATCGGCGATGAGGCGGGCCCAGCGTACTCCCGAATGGCCATACCGTATATGTTGATCGGTGATATCGACGCGACGGGCACTTACCTTCGTAAAAGCCCTGAGCACTTTGCCGCGCTGAAGATTGAGCAGATTTGGGCGCGCGCGCGCTCCATTGATGGGCAGAAGAAAACGATTAGCCTGCAATCCGGTGAAAGCTTGACCTTTGACACCTTATTGATTGCCACGGGCTCACGGCCCATCAAGGCCAACATTGCGGGCATTGATTTGCCCGACGTGATCAATTGCTGGACGCTCGACGATGCGAACGCGATCATTGCGAAAACCAAACCCGGCACTCGCGTGCTGCAGCTAGGTGCGGGTTTTATAGGGTGCATCATCATGGAGGCACTGGTTGCTCGCGGGGTGGAGCTGCGCGTCGTCGAAAGGCGTGAGCGCATGGTTGCGCGCATGATGGGGCATGTCGCAGGCGACATGATCCACCAATGGTGTGAAGGCAAGGGTGTCAAGGTCCACCTGGGCGTTAGCGTGGAGTCGATAGAGGGCGGCGCGCCCATGACGGTTAATCTTGGCGACGGCAGCACGGTGCAGGCCGATGTGGTCATCAGCGCCATCGGCGTTCGACCATGCATCGACTTTTTGGATGGCAGCGGCGTTCAATGTCAGATGGGCGTGTTGACTGACGACGCGATGCAAACCAATGTGCCTGGTGTTTATGCCGCTGGTGACTGCGCTGAGGCCTTCGACCCATTTAGCCAGAGACCGATCGTCAGCGCCATTCAACCCAACGCGGTTGAT
>JAURGS010000245.1 GCA_030833685.1 Rhodoferax sp.
TTTTTTGGCGCGTGACCTCTTTCAAATGACGCCGGAGGTCCTGGTGCAAGACGGCAGTGCTGACAAATGGCTGGTTGATCCACCCCGTGAGGGTGCTTTTGCGTTGGCTCGGTCCTTGGCAGAGCTGCACCAAATGTCAACTGGAGAGTTAAGCCCGTTACCAGCAATTGCCTCCAAACAATGGCGCGCGCCACAGCGCATCGTCTACGTCAGCTGCAACCCTGCCACGTTGGCCCGCGATGCAGGCTTACTGGTGCACTGCGCCGGTTATGACTGCGTGGCAGCTGGTGTTGTCAACATGTTTCCGCACACAGCCCATGTTGAGAGCATCGCAGTGTTCGAAAAGACCGTGGCAAAGCCACTGCAAGAGGCATAAAAAATGGCCCCGAGGGGCCATTGAGAGGTGGGGGCGCAGACCGGTCAGTCGCGCTCGCCACCCATCATGCCCAGCAGAGCCAGCAAGCTCTGGAATACGTTCACGATGTCCAGATACAGGGCCAGTGTGGCGCTGATGTAATTGGTTTCACCGCCGTCCACAATGCGCTTGAGGTCATACAGCATGAAGGCGCTGAAGATGCCAATGGCCATCATGGAGATCGCCATCATGCCGGCTGATGAGCCCACAAAGACATTGATGATGCCGCCGACGATCACAACCATGGCGCCAATGAAAAGCCACTTGCCCATACCGCTGAGGTCGCGCTTGATGACGCTAGACAGGCTTGCCATCACGAAAAACACACCGGCTGTTCCGCCGAATGCGGTCATGATTAGCTCAGGCCCGTTTTTGAAACCCAGCACCATGGCGATCATGCGAGAGAGCATGAGCCCCATGAAAAACGTGAAACCCAGCAACACGGCCACGCCGGCAGACGAGTTTTTGGTTTTTTCAATGGCGTAGATGAAGCCAAATGCACCCGCCAGAAACAAGATCAGCCCCAGGCCGCCGCTCAGACTTTGGGTGATTCCGGTGGCCACACCCAGCCAAGCACCAGCCACCGTGGGCACCAGACTCAGTGCCAGCAACCAGTAGGTGTTGCGCAGGACGCGGTTTCTTTCTTGGGCACCCACACCATAAGCGGTGTGCGCATCAAGGGTTTGCAAGCGTTCGTTCATCGATTGACTCCTTTGTAGACGAATGAAAGCGATAGCTCCTATTCTAGGACGCATGCTTGGGGATTTCAAACTCGGCAGACAGGCCGCCTACTTTTTGTGAGGACATCTTTTGCTTTGTGGCATCAATTTCACCTGAAGGACTGGGTATGCCCTGGCCCCTGAACATGCAACAAAGGTCATGATCAATGCCGGACGCTATTCATTTTTGAGCGCTCCAGCACTCCAAGGTATGCTCGAGGGCGGCGTGCCCATTCTTCGTGATGGACAGGTGGTTGGTGCGGTGGGCGTCAGCGGCGCCAAATCCAGCGAGGACGCCGAGGTTGCCCGTGCAGGCATTGCCGCCTTGTCCTTGTGACCGTGTCGTAGTCATTGGACGGGACGTAGGCTGCTAGGGTTTGCCCTAGTAGTTCAGGCGGTCGGGGTGCAGTTCCTGAAGAATCGTGGTGGAGATCTCCTCGATCGATTTGGTCGTGGTTGACAACCAGCGGATACCAAAGCGGCGCATCATGGACTCCGCTTCGCGTACCTCATGCCGACAGTTTTCGATCGATGCGTAGCGGGAATTGGGCCGACGTTCGTTGCGAATTTCGCTCAAGCGCTCGGGCTGAATCGTCAGGCCGAAGAGTTTGTCGCGGTGGGGCTTGAGCGCCGGGGGCAGGTCACGTCGTTCAAAGTCTTCTGGTATCAACGGGTAGTTCGAGGCCTTCAGACCGTATTGCATCGCCAGATACAAAGACGTGGGTGTTTTCCCACTACGGCTCACACCCACCAGAATCACATCGGAGCTGGCCAGGTCACGGTGGGACTGCCCGTCATCATGATCGAGCGAAAAATTGATGGCCTCGATTCGTGACTGGTATTGCTCGCTTTTGCTGGAGTCACTGAAACGACCGATGCGGTGGTTGGACTTCATGTTGAGCTCGCGCTCCAGTGGCTGCACAAACGTGCTGATCATGTCCATTAGAAAACCATTGCAATGTTGACGAATGACGCCAAGCACGTCATCGTTGGCCAACGTCAGAAAAACAATCGGTTTTTCCTGGTCTTGCTGCCCAGTGTGGTTGATCTGGCGAACAGCTTGGTGGGCTTTGTCAACCGTGTCGACAAAAGGCAGGCGCACCCGGTGCAACTCGGACTCGAACTGCGCCAGGATGGCATTGCCAAAGGTTTCAGCGGTGATGCCGGTGCCATCTGAGACAAAAAATACGGTGCGATTGGGCATGGCGGGGTTCAGGGGTCGGTGGCCAGACAGGATCTGGAAAGGCGGCCGCGGGGTTCATACTTGTTCACAATTGCGCCAAGCAGCCGGTTTTACAATCACTATTATGAGGTCGCCAAAGTGTCACAAGCCTTGGAGATCTGGCTAAAAAGCACCAGCCAAGCTGTCTGGTGCCTTGTTTGTAACCATCCCACCGAATTGCCCTGGACTAACTTTAGGAGTTCCTGATGCCTGCTTTGTTTTCTGAGACCGCCCTGGTCGTGCCGTTTGAAAAATTACGGATGACCGATGTCGAGTCGGTGGGCGGAAAGAACGCCAGCTTGGGTGAGATGATTTCCAATTTACCCCATGGGGTGAAGGTCCCCACCGGGTTTGCAACGACCGCACACGCGTTTCGGCAATTTTTGGCTTTTGGTGGCCTGGCCGACAAAATCAAGCAGCGCCTGGACGCCCTGGACGCCGACGATGTAAACGCTTTGGCCGCAGCTGGCGCCGAAATTCGCGCCATGGTTGAAAACCAGCCCTTCCCGGCAGATCTGGACGTCGAAATACGCACAGCCTTTGCCAGCCTGAGTAAGGGCAGTGACCAGGCCTCTTTTGCGGTGCGCTCTTCCGCTACCGCAGAGGATTTGCCCGACGCGTCTTTTGCCGGCCAGCAAGAAACCTTTTTGAACGTGACGGGTATTGACGAGGTGCTCCACAAGGTCAAGGAAGTCTTCGCCTCGCTCTACAACGACCGGGCCATCAGCTACCGAGTTCACAAAGGTTTTGCCCATGAACATGTTGCCCTTAGCGCAGGTGTGCAGCGCATGGTTCGCTCAGATGTGGGTGCATCGGGTGTGATGTTCACGATCGATACCGAGTCGGGTTTTGATCAAGTGGTGTTCATCACATCCAGCTATGGCCTGGGTGAGACGGTGGTTCAGGGGGCGGTTAACCCGGATGAGTTTTACGTGCACAAGCCCATGCTGGCTGCCGGCAAGCAAGCGATCATCCGAAAAAGCCTCGGCTCCAAGCTGATCAAAATGGAATTTAGCTCACCGCAGGAAAAAGCAGCCAGTGGAAAATTGGTTAAAACGACGGACGTGCCCAAGGAGCAGCGCCATCGTTACTCGCTTAACGACGCGGATGTCCACACGCTGGCGGGCTATGCCATGGTGATTGAGTCGCACTATGGCCGGCCGATGGATATC
>JAURGS010000246.1 GCA_030833685.1 Rhodoferax sp.
AGACCTGGTGAATGTGCAGCAAGACAATATTCAGCCGACCACCTGCCAGATGCTGGCGCGCGCCCTGGCCTGCAACCTCGACCTAGCCCAGGCTCGCGAGGTGGTTGACCAGGCTCTGCGCATCTGGCCGTTTGATGACACCCTGCTCCAGGAAAAGCACGCCCTGCGCCAAGAATCGATGGCGGTGGCCGGCAACAGCACCCGCAACTAAGGCCTTGACCAATTAGTCAGAGAGTTTCACCGCATAAGCATAGTTGGCGACTCAATATTCATTTTTAAGCGTAGCGCCAACAAACAAGGAGTTCAGAAATGACTGTGATCAACACCAATATCAAAGGTCTGTACACCCAGTCTGCCCTCAAGATATCCGAGCGCGCCAGCCAGGTAGCAATGGAGCAACTCTCCACCGGCAAGCGCATCAACTCGGCCAAGGACGACGCTGCCGGTATGGCCATCGCCGCGCGCATGACACAGCAGATTCGCGGACTCAACCAGGCCACGCGCAATGCCGGAGATGCCATCTCGTTCATCCAGACCATTGAAGGCGCCACCAACGAAATCACCAACATGCTGCAGCGCATGAGTGAACTGGCCATTCAAGCGGCCAACGACACTTACTCTAATGAGCAGCGCGGTTTTCTGGACCTGGAATTTCAGCAATTAAAAACCGAGATTGTCCGTATCAGCGAAAAGTACAACTGGAACGGCTTCAAGATCATGGATGGCACCACCGGCGCCCCCCATGGTCCCAAGCCTGTTACGCTGACACAAGGTGTTGCCGCGGTTGATGACGGCTCTCCCACACTTGACGGGCTAGAAAATCTAGAAATTAATGGTGTCTTGATTTTCGCGTCCCCAGAAGGCGAAGAATGGACGCCCCTGGACGAGCAGGCAATCGCTGCATACGACGACTCCAGCAACACCATTGCCAATACCAGCAACCCTGCTCGCAGTGCGATTGCCATTGCAGATGCAATTAACGAGAAACAAAGTGAAACCGGGGTTCGGGCAGCTGCCACAGGGCCTGTCACCGTGGGGACAATGACCACCGTTGGAACTGTCACTGGAGAAAAATACCTTTGGGTCAATGGGGTACAGATCCCGATCACCATGAGCCAAGAAGAAACGCCTGCCGAACGGCGCGCCAATGTGATTTCAGCTATTAACAACACACCCTCTACTGGCGCCATCGCCAGTGATACCGGCTCGGGTGGGGTCACCCTCACGACCAAGGATGGTCGTAATTTGTCGGTATGGTTTGAAGGGGATACTGATCTTTCAGCTGCTTCATTTGGGTTGGCTAAGCCCGACCCGGATGATCCCAGCACTGGGTTGCCAATACCCGGAGTAACTGATACTGATCCGGTTCCAGATGAAGACGGTTTGGTTTATGCAGATACGCTCTATGGCACTGTTACTTTGCGTTCCGATACAAATCACATCATCCTCACTGACGCAATGTATGATGATCTTTCCTACATACCCTTAGACGTTGGCGATACCGACCAGGCAGGCAACCCAGTGCCGCAATACTCAGGGCGCATGAGCTTCCAAGTGGGCCCAATTGCCGACCAGGTTATTACCATTGACATGTACGACTGGGGCAAAAACGGAGCCCTCACCGGCGAGGTCACTGGGGATGTGGACCGCGACAACCCGCGGGTCAATATTCGTAATGTGGCAGATGCCAACACGGTCATTGACAAGCTCACCCGCGTGATGGACAAGGTCAACGCCAAGCGAGCCGACATGGGTGCCGTGATGAACCGGCTAGAGCATGTGATCGACAACCTGACTGTGGTGGCCCGCAATGCCGAAGCCTCGCGCAGCCAGATTGAAGATGCCGACTACGCTAAGGCCTCCACCGAATTGGCCCGCACCCAGATCATGCAGCAGGCCGCCACCGCGATTCTGGCCCAGGCCAACACCAGCCAGCAATCAGTGCTGAAGCTTCTTCAGGGTTAAAACTCAAACCACCGCCCAACAACTCAAGCTGAAACGGCCAGTGCTTTGCTGCGGGGTTTAGGGCTGTTGGGACGCAGTTTATAGCCAGCTCCCCATGGCTGGGTGTGAAGAAGCCTACCTTCTGACTGGGCTTTCCAGGGTGTCAATAATCTGACAAAAAACGCCGAAACCCAGTGTTTATGCGGGTTTTACGGGTATGGCACGGGCTTTGCTTTTAGTGCTGCATTGTTATGCAGATAAAGCTAGGCCCTTTATGAATACATCCGTCAATGCGCTTGAGGTTCTCTGGCTCGACCCGCTCGAGCCCCTGACACCCGAAAGTTCCACCCTGCTCGCCAAGGCCGGCATCGGCGTGCGCGTGATCCGTACCCTGGATGAGTTGCGCACCGAGCTAGAGCAGCCGCAAGTCCAGGCACTGGTGATTCGCCACGACGACACCTGCAAGCTGCTGAGCAGCACACAAGAACTCTTCAAAGCCGCAGTCAGCAGCCTACCCCTGATTTGCCGGGTGGAGCCGCGCCAGATGAACCTGGCGGTACAGGCCATGCACCAGGGCGCCGCTTATGCCTTGTCAACAGACGATTTTTCGGCTGACACCTGGCAGACCACCCAGCTGGCAGTGGTAGCGCAGGTCAAGCAAGACGCGCTCAAGGCCATCAGCCTGGTGACGCACCGCCACCGTAGCCGTACCGGTGCCGCTGCCCAAACCCAAACCCAAACCCAAACCCAAACCCAAATCCAAACTGAACAGAGCAGCGCTGTCGCGCCCAAACGCCAGCTGGTCTATGTGGACCCGCTTAGCCGCCACCTGCTGGCACTGGCCCAGCGTGTGGCCCAAGCCAATGTGACCGCCCTGATCGAAGGCCCCACCGGTGCGGGCAAAGAGATACTGGCGCGAGTGCTGCATGAGTCTTCCGACCGTGCCAACCGGCCCTTTGTGGGCCTGAACTGCGCGGCCTTGCCAGAACAGCTAATTGACGACATGCTGTTTGGCCACGAGAAAGGCGCCTTTACCGGCGCCCAAAAAGACATGCGCGGCCTGTTTGAACAGGCCCAGGGTGGCACCCTGTTCCTCGACGAGATTGGCGAGATGCCGCTGCACCTTCAGGCCAAGCTGCTGCGGGTGCTGCAAGAGCGACAGCTCACCCGCCTGGGATCCGAGCAACTGGTGCGGGTGGATGTGCGGGTAATTGCCGCCACCAACAAAGACCTGAGAGCGGCCATGGCGGCACGCGAGTTCCGCGAAGACCTGTATTTCCGCATCAGCACCTTCAAGCTGCATGTGCCCGCCCTACGCGAGCGGCCGGGCGATATTCTGCCCCTGGTGGCGGCCATGCTGCAGCGACATGCTGACGGCGGCACGCCCTTAAGCGTGAGCGCCGATGCCCAGGCCAACCTGCTGGACTACAACTGGCCCGGCAATGTGCGCGAACTGGAGCACCTGATCGAACGAGCCGTCATCGTCAGCCAAGGACCGGTCCTGGCCATTCACGAACTGGATCAGCCGGAAGACGACAGCGCCCATAGAACTGCCCCGCGTACGCTGGCCGAAGCCGAAC
>JAURGS010000247.1 GCA_030833685.1 Rhodoferax sp.
GCTGCCGCTGGTGTTAAACGTGGCAGCGCCGTTGACCACCTGCGCACCGGTCGGGTTGGCATGCGCTGGATTGATGTACAGGGCAGTAAGCAGAACGCCAGCATGCAGCGCAGCGCCAAGCACGCCACCCCAGCCCTCGGTGCTTGCCTGGCGCGGCCAACCTTGCGGTGGGGCGCTGTCTCTAATGGGGCTGCACAGTGTGTCAGTCATGGCAGTGGCCTAGAACGACAACATCAGATTGAAATGGCCAAACCAGTCGCCACGGTTTTGGTTGCCGTTTTCAACCAGTACCCGCGCCAAATCGAACTTGGCCGAGACGTCTTTGCCCAGACCATAGCGCAGGCCAACGCCCACGCTGGCCAGCGTGGACTTGGGCTGGGTTTCAGCGTCGAGCAAGCGGTTGCGGCCCGTGCCGATATCCAAAAAGGCCAGCGTGTTGAGCTCGCCTTTGACATCAAACTTTGCAGACAGGCTTGGAGAGATGGCCTCCAGGTTCACCACCAGGCCCGAATCACGGGCGACCTCGCGCTCCTGAAAGCCACGCACCGCACTGTTGCCGGCCATGCCCAACTGCTCTTGTGGCAGCAAAGCCTGCGGCGACCACTGGCCATTGGCAGTCAGGCGTAGCTGCCCACCATCGACAAGGGCTCGGGTGTGGGTATAGGCCCCACGCAGCAACTTGTAATTGGCACGCGCTCCTTGCGAGCCAAGCACCTGTGCCGGCCTGGCGGCCTGAATATCAGCGTCTCGCCCGTTCTTGCCACCACTGACATTGGCAACCAAGGTGGCGCTCATGCCAGTGGCCAGTTTGGCAGCCAATGTGGTACGGCTGTAAACCAGCGACAGCGGCCGCAGGGTGACATCCACTGCGGCTGCACCACACCCCGCAGCGCCAAATGCGCCCAAAGAGCAGCTATTGTCATTGGCCTTGATGTCCCAGCCAAGCGTGGCTTTATGGGTCGCATCCCCCTGGCGCGGTAGCGCCTGGGTGTAGCGCAGGCCCAGCACAACGCCACTGCCAGAAAAGGACAGGTCGCCAAATGTGGTGCTGGTCACACCCGCATCAACATTGGATCGCGCAACAACTGCATCAAAGGCCCCAGCCCACTCGTACACCGGTAAGCGATAGCTCAAACTGTAAATGCGCACCTCACTGAGTTTCTCAGGAGATGTCTGGTACGCCAGGGCCAGCACATGGTCGCGGTTCATCATGTTGGCATGCTGCAGGGCAAGCCCTAAGCGGTGCTTGCCGGTCTGCGCAGAGCCGGTGTTGTCCAGCGTCGCTGTAAAACGAACCGGGTCTTCCTCAACCAGCTTGATCTTGGCGTCCACCGTGTCGTCCTGTTCACCCAGGCCCAGGAGAACCTCAACCTGCTTGGCAGGGCTTTCGTTGTTCAGCGCTATTTGCGCGGCCAGCTCTTTGGCGTTGGGCGTCTTGCCCTCACGCAAGGCGGGCAAGCCAGCGCGGATATTGGCCTGGTCAAAATACTTGGGCTTGGCCTCTAGCGTGACCTTGGCCACCTTGACCTCGGTGACCTGCAAACGCACGGTCCCGCCAGTGAGTTCTTGCTCGGGGGCATAAACCTGCACGGCCGCAAAACCCCGTAGCCGGTAAACCTGCTCAACGGCTTCTAGCGCGCGCTGAATATCTCCAAACTCACGCTTAGAGCCCGTAAAGGGCAAGACCAGTGCCTGCAACTGCGCCGCAGGTATCAGCGTGGCGCCATCAATCTGAAAACGAGCAATGTCAAAGCGCTCGGTCTCCTGGGCGAAAACTGGGAGGGAAAATAGAAGTAAATAAGAAATTAACTGGCGACCGTTCACTAACCTACCCCTTTAGGTTCGAACCCACGCTTTCTAACCTTCGGCGCCTTCGCGCCGGAACTACTCTAAAACTTTGCCCAGCAATATACCAGCACCTCTGGCGGATTTTTGCTCCAAAGTCCGTGAACCGTAAAAGAATCTTAGTGCTGACTGTTTGATTCCTTCGGCCATTATGAAAACCCACAACATCGCAAGCATTCCCGGCGACGGGATTGGCAAAGCAGTGATTCCCGCTGGCCCAAAAGCCCCGGAGACCCTGGCGCAATGCGGCGCCGCTGACTTTCAATTTAATTTTGAATATTTCGGCTGAGACGGCCAATCACAGCGTCATCATCAAAGAATGACGTCTGATGACACCCACCCGCCTGTTGGGCCAATTAGGGCTTAAGAGACGGCGCCCTGGCCGTATCGTCCAGCCAAAAGCCGCCCGCGACGGAACCGTTCATGGGCATAGGGCTCAAGGGGCACGTCCGTTGTCAAGCCCAAGGCCTCTTGCGCCAGCACACGCCCCACCGCAGGGGATAGTTTGAATCCATGTCCAGAAAAACCAAAGCCAACGATTAAGCCGGGCACGTCTGGCAAGGATCCCAGAACGGGGTTCCAATCAGGGGTCACGTCGTAAATACCAGTCCAAGACGACGCCAGGCCTGCTTCAGCGAACGACGGAAAGCGATCGGCGACCTGCGCACCCACCGCAATGACCTGATCCATGGACACCTCGCCCTGTTCGTTAATCACGTCATGCAACTGCTCGCCAGCGGTACCTTCGCTCACCAGCATTTGATTACCTCCATACGAGCGGTAGTAAAGCATGCCGGAAGACCCCAGATCCTTGAAGACAGGCATCTGCTGCGTGTACGCTTGAGGTCCTTTGAGTGCCAATACGGTGTGGCGTTCAGGCGTCAAGGGGACGTCAATTCCTGTCCACGTCTGCAATTGACTAGACCAAATATTTTGTGTGCTTATGACGCGTTCTGCATGCTGCGCACCGTCCGAGGTATGAACGCCAATGACTCTCGCGCCGTCACGAATCAGTCCATCAACGCGCACCCCTTCTCTGAAGCTGACGCCCAAGCGGCGCGCAGACCGCGCAAATCCCGCAGTCACCAGATATGCGTCGGCAAAGCCTGCTTCAGGCTCGTAGCCGATCAAAGCTGCGGTATCAAAGCGTGCGATGGGCAAGCGCTCTTGAGCCGTCGCTGGCGACAAAAACTCAACAGCAATCCCCTTGGCCTGCTGCGCCAGCAAGGCCTGGCGCAAAGGCTCCAGCTTGTTGCCGGCGGGCGCAGCAATAAGATAACCGCACTTCACCAACCCCGATGAAGCATCCTCGTCACTCACGTAATCATCAAACTGCTTAAACGCCACCCACGAACGCAGGGCCAGCTCGATATTCTCGGGTACCGAATAATGGGTACGCAAAATTCCGCTGGACTGCGCAGTGGTCCCGCAGCCAATCTGACCCTGTTCGATGACCAGCACCTTTTGAGCGCCCAAACTGGCCAGATGCCAAGCCACCGAGGTCCCGATAACCCCGGCGCCTACCACGATCGCGTCCCACGTCGCCATTCCAGTCATCCCCTATATGAACAGCCCACAGCATAGCCATGCAGGCGTCAGAATCTACCTCAATCGCAAACTTTGAATATTTGCATCAACGCGTCAAGGACGGGGCCTCGCCGAGCATCAA
>JAURGS010000248.1 GCA_030833685.1 Rhodoferax sp.
CTGCAAGCCCACATGGTCATTGACCCCAGCGTTATTCACTAAGCCATATAGCCCAGCACCTGCGGTGCGCGCAAGCGCCTGGTCGACGGCCTGTCGGACGGCTGCCTCGTCGGTGAGCTCGAGCTGGTGAAACTGAGATGCTGGCTGCAGTTGCCGCAGGCGGGATTCAAACTCAGGTGCAAGAGGATCGCGCCCGAAAATAATCGGGATAGCGCCCTCTTGTGCCAAAGTCAGGCTGATGGCCGCGCCAATGCCAGAGCCGCCACCCGTGACAAGAACAAACCGATTGGCGAGTTCAAGGTCCATGGTTTGTCCCGGTCAGCGAAGCGATCAGTCGTACAGAACAGCCGCGATCTTGGGGTCGTTCATGTTGTTCTTGTCGTAGTAGTAAAAGCCGGTGTCAATGATCTTGGGCAATTTCTCGCCTTTGAGGGCCTTGACTGCAGCTTCCACGGTTTTGTAGCCAATGCCCACTGGGTTTTGGGTGATGGCGCCAGCCATCTCGCCGCTTGCCACGGCCGCTTTTTGCTGTTTGCCTGAGTCGTAGCCAATGATCACGATTTTTCGCTTCATCTCTTTGGCGCCGTTTAGAACACCGATGGCCGAGCCTTCATTGGCGCCAAACATGCCTTTGAGCTTGGGGTTAGCCAGCAAAATGCTCTTGGTGATTTCGGTGCTCTTGAGATGGTCACCACCGCCGTACTGCACGCTGACCACCTTGATCTTGGGGTATTTCGCCTTGATGCGATTGACAAACCCGTCGCGACGGTCGATGCCGGTGCGGCTGGTCTGGTCGTGCACCACCACAGCGACCTCACCCTCATTGCCAATCAGAGCAGCCATTTTGTCAGCGGCCAGGCCGGCGGCTGCGATGTTGTCGGTGGTGGCCGTGGTCACAGGAATATCACTGTCGACACCGGAGTCGAAGGCAACCACGGGTATCTTGGAGGCTTGCGCTTTTTTCAGCAGTGGCGTAGCCGCCTTGCTATCGAGCGCAGCAAAACCCAGCGCCTTAGGTTGCTTGGCTAAAGCGGCGGCGAGCATGTCGATTTGCTTGTCGACCATGGCCTCAGTCTCTGGACCTTCAAAAGTCACTTTGACTTTGAGGTCCTTGGCGGCTTGGTCCGCGCCACTCTTTACGGCCTGCCAGAACTGGTGCTGGAAACCTTTGCTGACCAAGGGGATATAGATTTCTTGCGCGCTGGATACTCCAATCAAGGCCATGGTCGCAGCAGCGACAGCCAAGCTGCGAACTGATCGAGAGAACTTCATGACAAGGCTCCTAGAAAAATGCCTGCTGGCAGGCGGGTTAAAAATCAGGTTTTTCGGCGGCGAAGGATGTCAGCATACACCGCGAGAATAATGATGGCGCCAGTGAGCACTGTTTGCCACTCCTGCGCTACGTTCAGAATGCGAAGCCCGTTGGTCAGCACGCTCATGATGAAGGCGCCAATGATGGTTCCCAGTACTGTGCCGGTGCCTCCAGCCAGCGAGGTGCCGCCGATCACCACCGCCGCGATGGCATCGAGCTCGTAGCCCTGGCCCAGGGCAGGCTGCGCGGAATTCAGCCGAGAGGCAATCACCAGGCCGGCAATACCGCAAATCGCGCCAGCCACCGTGTAGACCGTGATTTTCCAGAAGTCCACATTCACGCCGGAGAGGCGCAGCGCTTCTTCGTTGCTGCCCAGCGCAAAGGTGTAGCGGCCCAGCACCGTTTTGTTCAGCACCACGCTGGCGCCAACGGCCAACAGAAAAAGTATCAGTACGCTGTTGGGGATGGGTAGGGCGGGAAAGATATAGCCAATCAACGAGCCTTGTGAGATCAGGTAAAAGTCGGGCGTGTCGTTGAAATAAATCGGCTTGGTGCCACTGATGACCAGAGACAGGCCTTTAAGCAGCATCATCATGCCTAGCGTCGCAATGAATGGTGGCACTTTAAGTTTGGCAATCAACACGCCTGAGACCCAGCCCATGAAAGCGCCAGAAATCAGGGCTGCGATCACGCCCGCCGACATGGGCAGCCCCAGCATGGTGCAAACCACCCCGGCCATGACTGCACAAAACGTCATCAAGGTGCCCACCGACAAGTCGATCCCGCTGGTGATGATGACAAAGGTGCAGGCAATAGCCAAAACACCATTGACAGCAGTGGCCTGCAAGATGGCCACCATGTTGTCGGTCTGCATGAAGTTGGGCGAGGCCAGGCTGAAGAAAATCATCAGGGCCAGTAAGCTGGCAAAAGCCAGCAACTTCTGGCGAGTCGCGGGGTTAAAAAGACGGGCGTGAAGGGCTTTAAGCACTGACGGTCTCCGTGCGTTGTTCAGGCGGCGACAGCCGCTTCGCGAAGCGTAGCGAAATGCATGATTTTCTCTTGGGTGGCCTGGGCAGCGCTGAGCTCGCCCGTGATGGTGCCTTCGCACATCACCAGCACCCGATGGGCCAGGCGCAAAATCTCGGGCAGCTCTGAGCTGATCACCACCACCGCACGACCCTCGGCCGCTAAGGCCTCGAGCAATTTGTAGATTTCACTTTTAGCGCCCACATCGATACCGCGCGTGGGCTCGTCGAAAAACAGGATGTCGCAGTCGCGCAAAAGCCATTTGGCGATGACGATTTTTTGCTGATTTCCACCGGAAAGAAGCCGAACCAACTGTGACAGTGATGGGGTCTTGATACCCAATTGCTCCACATAGCGGCGACCCGCTTGGGCAGTTTGCTGTGAATTGACGAGCCCCAGGCTGCTCGTGAAACGCTCCATACTTGAGAGGGCGATATTGGTCTCCACATCCAAGCCCAGGGCCAGGCCGAAATGTTTGCGGTCCTCGCTCAGGTAGCCGATGCCAAGCCTTACGGCATCGCGGGGTGTACGGATGCGCGCTTTTTGCCCATGGACCTCAATATCGCCGCTGTCAATCGGATCGGCACCAAAAATCGCACGCGCTACCTCGGTGCGACCAGCGCCCATCAGGCCAGCAAACCCCAGTATTTCGCCCCGGCGCAATTCAAAGCTCACATTGCGCACGGCCGGCTCGCGGCAAAGTCCCTGAACTTTCAGCACCACGTCGTTTGCGGCGTTCGGGTTGATGACTGCTCGCGTGTCGTCGAGCTCGCGTCCGACCATCATCGAGATGATGGTCGTCACAGGCGTGTCTGCAGCTGGCAAGGTGCCAATCACTCGCCCATCGCGCATCACGGTCACCCGGTCAGCAATGCGCTTGAGCTCGTCCATCTTGTGCGAGATGTAAATGATGCCAACGCCTTGCGCCTTGAGTTGCTGCACGATGCGAAACAGCTCGCTGATTTCAGCGTCGTTCAAAGCTGCAGTTGGCTCGTCCATGATGAGCACACGCGAGTCGTGGCTCAAGGCCTTGGCGATCTCAACCATCTGCTGGCGCGCCACGGTCAGCTCGCCCACTGGGGTGCGCGAATCCAAGCGCAGATGTAGCCGAGCAAACAGTGCAACCGCCTGCTCATTGAGTGCTTTTTCGTCCAGGAGTCCGAATCG
>JAURGS010000249.1 GCA_030833685.1 Rhodoferax sp.
CTAAAAGCTTTGACGAACTTTGGAATGGTTCGGACCATGGCCTTATAGCTTGCTGGGAAAGAGGTCGGGAAAAAGCTAAGGAAAGCCCCGAATTGGCCGCGGCAGCCACGGCAAACGAACTACCTATCCTCCCTTGGAGCGGTGGGGTTGAAAAGAAGATCAAATCCAAAACCAAGCACGGTAGCTTCAGTTACTTGGCAATGTGGCAAGGCTTGCGTGGTGTGGACTTGGATATCGACACCGACGTCGAGTTGACGCTGGTTTGTAGTCGATTTGAAGTGCCTGTGACGTTCACATCTGACACCAGTAAATTCAATGATGGGGCTGAGGCCTAAAGGGAGCATGGTGTGCCGAAACTTCTAATTTTGGACACCGAAACTACAGGTTTAAAGATCAAGGACGAACTCATCGAGTTAGCGATGAGCCTAATTGAGGTGGACAGGGATGGCAATTACCTTGAGGAGTTGGCTAGTTATGAGGGGCGACGTGAACCCTCGGTGCCAATAACTCGGGGGGCGTTGGCGGCGCATGGCATCCAATTGATTGACTTGCTGGGTAAACAATTGGATTTCCCTCGAGTACAGGGGCTAATTGATGCAGCTGACATTTGCATTGCTCATAACGCTCCCTTTGATGCACGAATGTTGAGACCTCTTTTTCCGAAAGTCGACCAGAAGCCCTGGCGCTGTACATTCAATCAATGGCCTTGGCAGATTGGAAGCAGGCGCCGCTTGCAAGATGCAGCCGCGTTGCTCGGGATACGTACTCATCAACTGCATAGTGCTTTGGGGGACGTTCGGACCTTGCGGGACTGCCTCTTTGCAGCCGCCAATTTGTACAGCCGAATCTTGCTCAGCGCTGGTGATTACAAGTTGGGTGAGGGGCGTACCTTTTTTGCCAGGGACTCAGGCAAAGCATTGACGCCAGAAGTACAAAAAGCCTGTGAACAACTGAAGCAAATGATTTCTCGTCTTATGGTGGACAGCCATCTAGGCGACGAAGAGATTAATATTTTGAATGGATGGCTAGTTGAACACCCTGAAGTGGGGGCAATTTGGCCCATAACCGAAATCAACGAAAAATTGAACCAGATTCTGTCAGATGGCATCGTGAGTGAGATTGAGCGTGACGGGCTGGAAGCCATGTTGAATGCGGTCAGCCACCAGTCTTTCCAAACGGTGGTTGAGGCGGCGAGGAATAAGGCGCTTAATTTCGATGAGCCTGAGACGCTAACTTTCGAGGGAAGTGTCTTTTGCTTGACGGGAAACTTTGTAAGAGGCGGCAAGGAAAGCTGTGAATTAGAAATAGTGAAACGGGGAGGAAAGATTAGCAATGCCGTTAGCAAGAAGCTGGACTATTTGATTGTTGGAGGACTTGGCAGCCCTCAATATAAACATGGAAATTTCGGCACCAAGGTCGAAAAAGCAATCGAGCTTCGCGCCGCCAATGAAAAAGTTCAGGTCATACACGAAATTACCTGGAGTCATTTCCTACTTAATTAGAAAACATGGTGCTAATTGCTCAGAAGGCGGAGGCTTGCGCTGTGTGCGCATTTTAGTGGTCAGTGATACGCCCACAGGGTTCTATAGACAGTCAGGACCCTCTTTGCGCATAGCGCCGCTCGAACTCTACAGGCGACAGATCACCATTGGAACTGCGCTAGTTGGTTTTGCCAGCGTGGGGATTATTCATATCGGCACCTCGACCACCTTCCCATCCGGCTCAATGAACAGCACGGTCCCGTCGCTGTAGATCAGCACCAGGTCGCCCGTGGGCATCTTCAATACGATTGGCGTTTCCATGCCCACAGGATGCCGGGGCAGGGCGGGGCTGGCGATTGCGCAGTTGGACTAGGACTCGGCCTGGTGGATTAGGCTGGAGCATCACCGGCCATGAGTGCAGTCGCCGGTACAATCAGGCTCGAATGGTTGCATCCAAGCAACGCGTCTGCTGCCCCAAAATCGTTGGCTAGTACGATGGCGGGTAAATGGTTGGACAGGCTGGAAACCCGCATAAATGAGCGCTATTGGGTTCCCTCCGTCTCCGCCATGGTGCCAAACCGCCCTAGAGGCGGTTTTTCTTTTTCCGCCATTTTTTCCCTTGAAGCGATCTTCTATGGCTAGTATTTTGCGGCGCAGTCGGTAACATCGCGTATCAGCCCTGTTGGCGAGTGCGTTGGCGGGTAGCTGATTTTGGAGGGTAACCCGTGCCAAAAGTCGCAAAGCTGCTGCGCCAACAGGATCTAGCGAAGCTGGGTGAGGGAACGCACGCGCTAGGTGGCGTTCCAGGGTTGCACCTCCAGGTCATTGGCGACAGCCGGACCTACGTCATGCGTATGACCGTCGACGGCAGACGTCGCGTGATGGGCATGGGTAGCGCGAGCACCATGATGCTTGGCCAAGCACGGGACCGTGCGTTGGAGATCCGGGCGCAGGTCGCCAAGGGCGTTGACCCAATCGCCGCTCGTCAGGAGCGAAAGACGGAGGCGGTGCGCAAGGCTGCGCAGGACACGACGTTTCAGGACGCGCTTGATGCGTATCTGGAGATGCGTGAGGCGACCTGGAAGCCAGGTGGTAAGTCATCAGCTCAATGGCGCGCCAGCCTTGAGACGCACGCGAGCAAGCTACTAGCCAAACGAGTGGCCGCAGTCACGGATGACGACGTAATCGCAGTGCTTAAGCCTATTTGGACGGCGCTACCCGAAACCGCCAGCCGGGTGCGCCAACGCATTGAATCCTTGATCGACTACGCGGTTGCTGAAGGGTGGCGAGACCCAGGCGCCAATCCGGCACGCCTAAAGGGGCACGTTGCGCTGCGTCTGGCCGATCAGAAGGCGGTGCGTAAGCAATCAGGAAAGAGCGCGCACTTTCCGGCGGTGCAGGTCAAAGACGTGGAGGCGTTCGTGACCGAGCTAAAGGGTAAGTCGGGCATGGGCGCCAAGGCGCTACGGTTCGTACTGTTGACTGCGAGCCGGTCTGGAGCGGTGAGGCTGGCTACTTGGGGCCAAATCGACTTTGGAGCGAAGGTCTGGACTTGTCCGGCAGAAACGATGAAGACCGGTGAGGCCCACCGGGTGCCTCTCTCCGAGCAGGCAATTGTGATGCTCAAAGAGATGAAGCCTGGGAAGCCCAACCAGTTGATCTTCCCAGCGCCGCGTGGTGGGCCGCTGTCCGATATGGCGCTGAGTGAGGTGATGCGCGGCATGGAGTTTTACGATGCCGACGGTCGTCGTGCTGTGCCGCATGGGTTGCGGTCTACGTTCGCCAACTGGGGGCTGGAAGCCGGTCATGCGTTTGAACTGGTCGACCGCGCGTTGGCGCACAAGCCAGCCAGCCAGGTGACGCAGGCTTACTTCCGATCTGATCTGCTTGAGCAGCGCCGGCCGTTGATGCAGGCGTGGGCTGAGTACAGCGATAGCGGGGTCGGGTTATGAAAAAACGGCTCACGAGCGACCGCGAGACCAATCACGACATTCGCACGAATACCCTGGTGCTGGCGCT
>JAURGS010000024.1 GCA_030833685.1 Rhodoferax sp.
CGCTGTGGTGTCGTCGGCGGCCACGGGCATTATTTCGGGCTCTTCGATCGCTAACGTGGTGACCACGGGCACTTTCACGATCCCCCTGATGAAGCGCGTGGGCTACCGCGGTGATCAGGCGGGTGCGGTTGAGGTGTCGTCCTCGGTCAATGGTCAGATCATGCCGCCGGTGATGGGGGCAGCGGCCTTCTTGATGGTGGAGTACGTCGGCATACCGTATATCGATGTCATGAAGCACGCCTTCTTGCCGGCGATCATTTCTTACATTGCTTTGTTCTATATCGTTCACCTGGAGGCTTTGAAGTCGGGCATGCAGGGTCTACCCAGACGCATCCAGTCAACACATGCGCAGCGTATGATCTCCTTTGGCCTGACGGTCAGCGGCTTTATTGGGTTGTCAGGCCTAACTTACGGGGTGATCACTGGCATCAAGTCGGTGGCTGGTGCGGCGGCGATGCCGCTCATTGGCTTGCTGCTATTGGCCGCTTATGTGTTTTTGTTGTGGGTGGGCTCACGACAGCCTGATCTGCCGCTGGACGATCCGAACGCGCCGGTGTTTGAGCTACCTGAAATTGCGCCAACCGTGCGCTCGGGCCTGCACTACCTGTTGGCGGTGGTGGTCCTCATCTGGTGCCTGATGGTGGAGCAACTGTCACCGGCCCTGTCGGCATTTTGGGCCACGATGTTCATGATTTTCATTATCCTGACCCAAAAGCCGGTGATTGGCCTTCTGCGTGGAAACGCCGCTTTGGCAGAGTCCTTCAAGGCCGGTGTCAAGGACCTGGTTGATGGCCTGGAGACCGGTGCGCGCAACATGATTGGCATTGGCGTGGCCACGGCCGCTGCCGGCATCATCGTCGGTACGGTGTCGCTGACCGGCGTTGGCCTGGTGATGACCGAGATCGTCGAGCTGCTCTCGGGTGGCAATTTGATGCTGATGCTGGTGCTGGTTGCCGTGATCAGTTTGATTCTGGGCATGGGCCTGCCCACCACAGCCAATTACATCGTGGTTTCAACCCTGATGGCGCCTGTGGTGGTGGAGCTTGGTGCGCAAAGCGGCCTGCTGGTGCCTTTGATTGCGGTTCATCTGTTTGTGTTTTATTTCGGCCTGATGGCTGATGTGACACCGCCAGTGGGCTTGGCCTCGTTTGCCGCAGCGGCCATCGCGCGCCACGACCCGATCAAGGTTGGCATCACGGCTTTTTACTACAGCATGCGCACGGCCATCTTGCCGTTTTTGTTCATCTTTAACACCCAGTTGCTGATGATCGGCATCGACGGGCCGATCCACATGGTCTTGACTGTGGTCTCAGCGGTCACCGCCATGCTGGTTTTTGCCGCAGCAACCCAGGGCTACTTTCTGGTCAAAACCCGCTGGTATGAGACGCTGGCCTTGTTGCTGGTTTGCTTTACCTTGTTCAGGCCAGGTTTCTGGATGGACATGATCCACCCGCCGTTTGACAACGTCAGTGGTGACAAGATCGTTGAGACCATTGAAAAGGCGCCTGCCAACAGCCGCCAACGCGTCTGGATTCAGGGCCTGAATTTAGATGGTGCCGAGGTGAAAAAAGGTGTCTTGCTGCCCCTGGGCGAGGCCGGTGATGTGAAAGCGCGCCTGAAGTCCTCGGGCATGACCGTCATGGCCGACCCGCAAGGAATCAAGGTGATGGCCGTGGCTTTTGGCAGCACGGCAGAAAAGCTGGGTGTGGAGCAGGGGTTTTTGATCAACGCGGCAGAAGTGCCCGCCGATCGACCCGACAAAGAGTGGTTTTATATTCCCGCGGCGCTTTTGCTGGCCTGGGTGATGGCAATGCAGCGCCGGCGCCTGGTTGCAAATGACCCCAAGGCGTCCCGGGCATGACGCGTATCGCTTTAATCCACGCCCTGGCGCATTCTGTGGCGCCCATCAATGAAGCGTTGGCGCGCAGTTGGCCTGAATGTGTGCGCATGAATCTCATGGATGACAGTCTTTCAGCCGACTTGGCCCGCAGCGGCACGGGGCTGGATGGGGCCATGCACCAGCGGTTTGAAGATCTGGCGGCTTACGCTGTGGCCACTGGCGCCCAGGGGATTTTGTACACCTGTTCGGCATTCGGGCCATGCATCGAGGCTGTCGCTGCGAAGCGCCCCCATATGCCCGTGCTCAAGCCCAATGAGGCCATGATTGCGCAGGCTATCGAAGCGGGTTCGCATATTGGACTGATCGCGTCATTTGCGCCCACGCTGCAAAGCATGCCAGCCGAATTTCCAGCCGGTGTTCGTTTGACCACCAGGCTGGTGGAGCGGGCCATGATCGCCCTTAACCATGGCAATGGCGAGGAACACGACGCCTTGGTGGTTGCGGCGGCGCGGGAACTTGCGGCCCAGGGCTGCGAGGTGATTGCCCTGGCGCAATTCAGCATGGCCAGGGCGCAAGATGCTGTACACGCGGCCACCGGTTTGCGGGTTTTAACGACCCCTGCGAGCGCGGTGGAAGTTCTTCGTCAACGGCTAGCCGCTGACTAGGGTAATCACCTAGAAAATCATCGTATAATTTTCGGCTTGCCAAGTTTTTGGATTTGTTTAGCAGCCCGGAACTCCAGGGTTGGTGGAATGTGATCAATGTGGTCAGCCAGCCCAGACTCCCAGCCGTTTGACGACGACTCTGGTCAACCCGCTCCAATGACCGCGCAGCAGGCTGCGCAGTTCAGGCGAGCCAATCCTGTGTTATCGCCGTGGCGCGTGATCAGGGTTCAGGCTGTTGTCGGGATGGCGTTGACTGCCTTGGCTTGGATTGTTTGGGGCTCTCAGGTTGCTGTGTCTGTTGCGTGTGGCGCTGGCGCGGTGGTGATTCCTGCGATCCTTTTTGCCAGGGGCTTGTCCAGCCCGATTGCGCAGGCTAACCCCGGCGCGGCGGTGGTGAGCTTCATGGTTTGGGAGTTGGTGAAGATTACGGTGGCCGTGGCGATCATGTTCGCCGCCTACCGGTGGGTGTCAGAAATCAACGGGCTGGCCATGCTGGCCGGGCTGATTCTGACGATGAAAGTGTATTGGCTGGCCCTGGTTTTTAAACCGGGGCGGGCGCTGTGAGCAACGCTAACGACGCCCCTGGGTGTCGGTAACTGATCAAAGACTGAAGATGGCTACTGAAGGAAACGCCGCGCAGCACGGCCCAACCGCTGGTGAATACATCGGCCACCACCTGAAGCACCTGCAAACCTCTGAGCAGACCTCGGTGATTGACATGTCTGTGCTCAATCTCGATTCGGTATTTTGGGGGCTGCTACTGGGCATTTTGGGCCTGTTTGTGATGTGGCGCGTGGCGCGCAGTGTCACCGCCGGTGTACCCGGGCGTACGCAGGCCGCGGTCGAAATTCTGTTGGAAATGGTCGACAACCAGGCCAAAGGCATTATTCACAATGCCGAGTCGCGCAAGTTTGTCGGTCCTTTGGCCCTGACTGTGTTTGTCTGGGTTTTCTTGCTCAACTCCATGGACTTTTTGCCGGTGGATTTGATTCCCCTGGCTTGGGAAATGATTTACGGTGCTGCCGGTGGCGACCCGCATCATGCCTACATGCGCGTTGTGCCAACCGCAGACTTGTCCACCACACTGGCGATGTCGAGCTCTGTTTTGCTGGTGTGCCTGTACTACAACATCAAGATTAAAGGCATGGGCGGCTGGGCGCACGAGCTGGTCACTGCGCCGTTTGGCACCAGCTCCAACCCGCTGGTTGCATTGATTTTGGGCATTTTGAACTTTGCGATGCAAATGATTGAGTTCACTGCCAAGACGGTTTCTCACGGTATGCGGTTGTTTGGAAACATGTACGCCGGTGAATTGTTGTTCATGCTGATTGCGCTCATGGGTGCAGTGGGCTTTGGGTCTGCAACCGGAATCGGCCTGTGGATCGGACACGTGTTGGCAGGTACCGGGTGGGCAATCTTTCACATTTTGATTGTGACCCTGCAAGCCTTCATTTTCATGATGCTGACATTGGTGTATGTGGGGCAAGCTCACGACCACCACTGATCGTCTTTTTCTTTTTTTTCAACTTAACCTCTTAGGAGTTTGTAATGGAACACGTTCTCGGTTTTGTGGCTTTGGCTGCTGGCTTGATCATTGGGCTGGGTGCGATCGGTGCCTGTATCGGTATTGGCATCATGGGCAGCAAATACCTTGAGGCTGCCGCTCGCCAACCCGAGCTGATGAATGAATTGCAGACCAAGATGTTCTTGCTCGCTGGTCTGATTGACGCGGCTTTCCTGATTGGCGTGGGTATCGCCATGATGTTCGCTTTTGCTAACCCGTTCGTGTTGAAGTGATTGTTGTCGCCACGCACTGATAAAGAGAGGTGTTGTTGTGAACATTAACGCAACTTTCTTTGCGCAGCTGGTTGTCTTCTTCCTGTTGGTGCTGTTCACGATGAAGTTCGTGTGGCCGCCCATTGCGAAAGCCCTGGACGAGCGTGCATCGAAAATCGCTGATGGATTGGCTGCCGCCGACAAGGCTCGAGCCGAGCTGTCCTCGGCCAACAAGCGCATTGAGGCGGAATTGGCGCAATCTCGCACCGAGACCACCGCACGCCTGGCCGATGCTGAGCGCCGCGCGCTGGTGCTGATCGAAGAGGCCAAGGCCAAGGCGGCCGAAGAGGGCGCCAAGATCATCGCTTCAGCCAAAGCAGAGGCAGAGCAGCAGACCGTAAAAGCCCGGGAGGCTTTGCGTGAGCAAGTGGCGGCGCTGGCCGTCAAAGGCGCCGAGCAAATCCTGCACAAGGAAATCAACCCAGCAGCTCACGCGGACCTTTTGGCTCGCCTGAAGACTGAGCTCTGAGAGAACGCCATGGCTGAACTTGCCACCATCGCCCGACCTTACGCGGAAGCGCTTTTCAAGACGGCCTCGTCTGACGGGTCAGCCATTTTGGCTTGGCTCGATGAGATGGCTGTGGTCACTGCCGATGCCCGATTGCTGGCTTTTGCTGCTAGCCCGAAGGCCTCGGTGCAACAGGTTTATGACCTGGTGTGCGGTGTTTTGAAGACGCCACTGGATGCGAGGGCTCAAAACTTTTTGCGCACCGTGATTGATAACCGTCGCCTGAGTGCTTTGCCTGAGGTTGCAGCGCAGTTTCGAGCGCTGACTAACGCAAAAAGCGGCTCGAGCGATGCGCTGGTTTACAGCGCTTTCCCGATCGGCGAGCAACAGCTGGCCGAGGTGTCTTCTGTGCTGGAGAAGCGCTTTGCGCGCAAGCTCAATGTATCGGTCGCGCTGCAGCCCGAATTGATCGGTGGCATCCGGGTGGTCGTGGGTGACGAAGTGCTTGACACATCGGTCAAGGCCCGTCTTGAACAAATGAAAGTGGCGCTGACGGCGTGAGGCTTGGCCTGACGACGCAGACCTGAACAACCAAGGAAGGAACGAGTCATGCAACTCAATCCCGCAGAGATTTCTGAACTGATCAAGAGCCGTATCGAGGGCTTGTCCTCGCAGGCCAATATACGCAACGAAGGCACCGTGGTCAGCGTGACCGACGGTATTTGCCGCATTCACGGCTTGTCAGATGTGATGCAGGGCGAGATGCTGGAGTTTTCTGCCGGCTCTGATGGGCAGCCCACCTATGGCCTGGCCCTGAACCTTGAGCGTGACTCGGTGGGCGCTGTGATTTTGGGCGAATACGAGCACATCTCCGAAGGCGAAACCGTCAAATGCACCGGGCGCATTCTGGAAGTTCCGGTGGGCCCCGAGCTCAAAGGTCGGGTGGTGAATGCCTTGGGCCAGCCCATTGACGGCAAGGGCCCGATCAACACCAAGATGACCGACGTGATTGAGAAGGTCGCCCCGGGCGTGATCGCACGCCAGTCGGTGAGCCAGCCCATGCAGACTGGTCTGAAGGCGATTGACTCCATGGTTCCGATTGGCCGTGGCCAGCGCGAGCTGATCATTGGTGACCGCCAGACCGGCAAGACCGCGGTGGCGATTGACACGATCATCAACCAAAAAGGTCAGAACATGACCTGCGTGTATGTGGCGATTGGCCAGAAGGCCAGCAGCGTCAAGAACGTGGTGCGAGCGCTGGAGCAGGCGGGCGCCATGGCGTACACGATTGTTGTGGCCGCGACTGCTTCGGAGTCTGCCGCCATGCAATACGTGTCGGCGTATTCCGGCTGCACCATGGGCGAGTATTTCCGTGACCGTGGTGAAGACGCGCTGATCATTTATGACGACCTGTCCAAGCAGGCTGTGGCCTACCGCCAGGTGTCCTTGCTGCTGCGCCGCCCGCCAGGACGCGAAGCCTTCCCCGGCGACGTGTTCTATCTGCACAGCCGCTTGCTTGAGCGCGCAGCACGTGTGAATGCAGACTATGTGGAAGCATTCACCAAAGGTGAAGTCAAGGGCAAAACGGGTTCGCTGACGGCCCTGCCGATCATTGAGACCCAGGCTGGCGACGTCTCGGCATTCGTGCCCACGAACGTGATTTCGATTACCGACGGGCAGATCTTTCTGGAGACCAGCCTGTTCAACTCGGGTATCCGCCCCGCTATCAATGCCGGTATTTCTGTCTCCCGCGTGGGTGGAGCCGCGCAGACCAAGTTGATCAAGGGCTTGTCTGGCGGTATCCGTACCGACCTGGCGCAGTACCGTGAACTGGCCGCGTTTGCTCAGTTTGCATCTGACCTGGATGAGGCGACCCGCAAACAGCTTGACCGTGGCGCACGCGTTACCGAGTTGCTCAAGCAAGCCCAGTACAGCCCGATGGCGATTTCGATCATGGGTGCTTCTCTTTATGCGGTTAACAAGGGCTACATGGACGATGTTGAGTTGCCCAAAATCTTGCCCTTTGAGCGCGGACTGCACGCTTACCTGAAGGACAAGCATGCTGCATTGCTGGCTAAGCTCGAAGAGGCCAAGGCGATGGACAAAGACGCCGAGGCTGAGTTGAACACTGCTATTGCCGCTTTCAAGAAAACCTTTGCCTGAGCTTAGCTTGTAGACACTAGGAGGCTCATATGGCAACAGGCAAGGAAATACGCGGCAAGATCAAAAACTTCGAGAGCACGAAGAAGATCACCAAGGCCATGGAGATGATTTCTGTCTCCAAGATGCGCAAGGCCCAGGATCGCATGCGTGCTGCCCGTCCCTACGCCGAGAAAGTTCGCGACATCGCGGCCAACCTTGGCCAGGCTAACCCGGAGTACGTTCACCCGTTTATGAAGCGTAATGACGCTAAGACCGCGGGTCTGATTGTGGTGACGACCGACAAGGGTTTGTGTGGTGGTCTCAACACCAATGTGTTGCGTGCAGTGACCAACCTGTACCGTGACCAGAAGGCCAAGGGCGAGTCGGTTCAAGCAGTGGCCATTGGTAACAAGGGCCTGGGGTTTTTGAATCGCATCGGTGCCAAGGTGGTCTCGCATGTCACCCAGTTGGGGGACCGCCCTCATCTGGACCGGTTGATCGGCCCCGTGAAGGTTTTGCTTGACGCCTACATCAAGGGCGAGGTCAACGCGGTATACATCAGCTACACCCGTTTTATCAATACGATGAAACAGGAAGTGGTGATGCAGCGGCTCTTGCCCTTGTCTGCTTTGCAGATGCAGACCGAGGCAGCCGCTAGCGAGGCTAAAACAGGCGTTCGTCACGGCTGGGATTACATCTACGAGCCCGATGCGCAGTCGGTGATCGATGATTTGCTGGTGCGTTACGTGGAGGCCCTGGTCTTGCAGGCTGTGGCTGAAAACATGGCCTCCGAGCATGCAGCGCGCATGGTTGCCATGAAGGCGGCCACGGACAACGCGGGCAATGTGATTGGTGAGCTCAAGCTGGTTTACAACAAAACCCGCCAGGCCGCCATCACCAAAGAACTCTCAGAAATCGTCTCTGGCGCAGCGGCCATTTCCGCTTGAGCGCAGATTTGCAAGCAGAGCGCAACATTTAATTTGATTGGAGCAAACACCAAATGGCTCAAGATACAACCCAGACAAACGCCAAAGGCAAAATCGTCCAGTGCATTGGCGCTGTGGTGGACGTGGAATTTCCCCGTGAACACATGCCCCGGATTTATGACGCCCTCAAGCTTGAGGGCACGGCGCTGACCCTGGAGGTGCAGCAGCAGCTCGGTGACGGCGTGGTTCGCACGATTGCGCTGGGCTCAAGCGACGGTTTGCGCCGTGGGCTGGAAGTCTCCAATACGGGTGCGGCGATTTCCGTGCCAGTCGGCAAAGCCACCCTGGGCCGCATCATGGACGTTCTGGGCAGCCCCATTGACGAGCGTGGCCCTGTCGCGCAAGAGCAAGTGGCCTCTATCCACCGCAAGGCCCCCAGCTACGACGACCTGAGCCCATCACAAGAACTGCTGGAGACCGGCATCAAGGTGATTGACTTGGTCTGCCCGTTTGCCAAAGGCGGCAAGGTTGGTTTGTTCGGTGGTGCCGGTGTGGGCAAGACCGTGAACATGATGGAGCTCATCAATAACATCGCTAAGGCGCACAGTGGTCTGTCGGTGTTTGCGGGCGTGGGCGAGCGTACCCGTGAGGGCAATGACTTCTATCACGAGATGATGGAGTCCGGTGTTGTCAACAGCGACAACCTGCCCGAATCCAAGGTGGCCATGGTCTATGGCCAGATGAATGAGCCCCCGGGCAACCGTCTGCGTGTGGCTTTGACGGGTCTGACCATTGCCGAGTCTTTCCGTGACGAAGGCCGTGATGTTTTGTTCTTTGTGGACAACATTTACCGCTACACCCTGGCTGGTACCGAGGTGTCGGCGCTGCTGGGCCGTATGCCCTCTGCTGTGGGTTATCAGCCCACCTTGGCTGAAGAGATGGGCCGTCTGCAAGAGCGTATTACCTCGACCAAAGTGGGCTCGATCACTTCAATCCAGGCGGTTTACGTGCCCGCTGACGACCTGACCGACCCATCGCCTGCAACAACGTTTGCCCACCTGGACTCCACCGTGGTGTTGAGCCGTGACATTGCCGCCCTGGGTATTTACCCTGCAGTGGACCCACTGGATTCCACCAGCCGTCAGCTTGACCCGAATGTGGTGGGGCAGGACCACTACGAGACCGCCCGTGCAGTGCAAGGCACGCTGCAGCGCTATAAAGAGCTGCGCGACATCATCGCCATTTTGGGCATGGACGAATTGGCTCCTGAAGACAAGTTGACGGTGGCACGCGCTCGTAAGATCCAACGTTTCTTGTCGCAGCCTTTCCACGTTGCCGAGGTGTTCACCGGAACGCCTGGCAAGTACGTGCCGCTGTCGGAGACGATTCGCGGCTTCAAGATGATTGTGGCGGGTGAGTGCGATCACCTTCCCGAGCAGGCTTTCTACATGGTTGGCACGATCGACGAGGCGTTCGAGAAAGCCAAGAAGATGTAAACCCCCGACGCGGCGGGTCAAACCCCTGCTTGCGTTGGATCGATTGGAAACCCTATGAACACCATCCATGTTGATGTGGTCAGTGCAGAAGAATCTATCTTCTCTGGCGAGGCGCGTTTTGTGGCCTTACCCGGTGAGGCTGGCGAGCTCGGCATTTATCCACGCCACACGCCGCTGATCACCCGAATCAAAGCCGGGTCGGTGCGCATTGAATTGGCCGATGGCGGTGAAGAGTTCGTCTTTGTGGCCGGTGGCATTCTGGAAGTGCAGCCTGACTGCGTAACGGTTTTATCCGACACGGCTATTCGGGGGCGTGACCTGGACGAAGAAAAAGCCAATGAGGCGAAGGTGGCAGCCGAGGAGGCTGTTCGCAACGCCAAGTCTGATGTGGACCTGGCGCTGGCGTCCTCAGAGCTGGCCGTGATGGCCGCTCAGATCGCTGCGCTGCGCAAGTACCGCGGCAAACGCTGATGCTGTGTTGCCAGCCGCTCTGGCTGGCCTCTCGTTCAAACCCTGCCTTGTGCAGGGTTTATTTTTGGCGCTGGGCTGCGTACTGGCGCCCAAGGACCGAGCCGCTTCAGAGGAATTGCTCAACCGCGTGGGCCAGTCGGGCAAAGTTGGCGGGAATTGCGTTTTCTTCAACCGCGCCATAGCCCAGCAAAAGTCCGCGCGAGGGTGCAGGCTGTTGCAGGTGGTACAGCGACAGTGGCCTGGTGATCACCTTGAGTGAGGCGACCTGCTGGGCTACGGCAACATCGTCCAGGTGCGCGGGCAAGCCCAGCACCAGGTGCAGGCCGGCATCACCACCGATGACCGGCAAGTGGCTGCCGAAATGGCGCTTGATTGACGCGATCAAGGTGTCGTGGCGCGCCGCGTACACACTTCGCATGCGTCGAATGTGGCTGGTGTAGTGCCCCTGGGCCAAGAATTGCGCCAGCACCGCCTGCTGTGGCGTCTGGCCTTCCCGGTAGAGCTCGCTGAGCGCTCGCGAGAAGGGATCAACCAGGTCTGGCGGCAGCACCAGGTAGGCCAGCCTCAGCGCGGGATAAAGGGTTTTAGAAAAGGTTCCCAGGTAGATCACACGCCCGTGCGAGTCAAGCCCCTGCAGTGCTGGCAGGGGCCGCGCGCCATAGCGGAATTCGCTGTCGTAGTCGTCCTCGATGACCCAGCTCGCGCGCGTGGCCGCATAGTCCAGCAAGCGCCGCCTTCGCCCGTGGCTCATGACCACCCCAGTCGGATACTGATGTGAGGGCGACAAGAACATCAGCTTGGGCGCTTGCCGCCACTGGCTTGGTGGTGGTGCCATTCCTTCGCCGTCGAGTGGGATGCCAATGGGCTTGAGCCCCAGAGCGCGAAAGACGCTGCGCGCGCCCCAGTAGCCAGGATCTTCCAGCCAAACCTTGTCGCCCGGGTCAGCCAACAGTTGGGCGATCAGGTGCAGGGACTGCTGTGTGCCGCTGGTGATCACCACCTGTTCTGGCGTGCAGACAACACCCCGTGTGCCTTGGAGGTACTCGGCCAGGCTGCGCCGCAAATGAGGATCGCCAGCCTCCGTGGCATAGCTCAGAAGTTCGGGTACTGGCGAGCGCCATACCCGTGCATTTAGCCGACGCCAAGTCTCATGGGGAAAGAGGCGCACATCGGGCACGCCTGGGGTAAAGGCGCCCCATTGCAGACGCGCCGCACCGGCTTCGCTGAGCAGGCTGCGACCCCGCCGCGACAGTGGTCTGGGTGAAGTTGGGGCATTGACTGCACTTGGCGCGGTCCAAACCAGTGATGTCGCGCTGGCGCCCTCAGAGACGAAGGTTCCGCGACCGACCTGCGCCTGCAGATAGCCCTCTAGCGTGAGCTGCTGGTAGACATGCACCACGGTGTTGCGGGCAATGCCCAAGGTTTGGGCCAGTTGCCTGGAGGGCGGCAGGCGACTGCCGGGGGCGAGGACCGACTCGCGAATACCACGCTCGAGGATGTTGTAGAGCTGCCGATGATCGTGGACAGCCTGGGTGTGGTCAAACTGGCGTGCCACGAAGTCGGGTAGTGCAGAGCCGTTTGAGGTGGGGCTGGGCCTGGGACCGGGCATGAATTGGTTCTATCATTTGGTTGATATTGGATCTAATGATAAGACCAATACAAGCCTATACTGGACTTTTATGATCATTTTTGGGGCGATAAGTCCCGGATTGCGAGGTTGACATGAACACCTACACCACTGCCGAGTCGAACCGTGTGGCCGCGGCCACTGCCAACAAGACCAATGCGCAAATCGATGAGCGTCGTATTGCGGCAACACCACGGGGGGTCGGAATCGGCTTTCCGATTTACGCGCAGCGGGCTCAGAACGCCGAGTTGTGGGACGTTGAGGGGCGCCGCTACATCGACTTTGGCTCAGGCATTGCGGTGCTCAACACCGGGCATCGCCATCCCAAACTGGTTGCCGCAATCGCCGCTCAGCTGGAGCGCTTCACGCACACCGCTTATCAGGTGGTTCCTTACGAGAGCACTGTGGAGCTGGCCGAAAAGATCAATGCCCTGACACCTGGCAACCATGCCAAGAAGACAGCTTTTTTCACGACCGGCGCGGAAGCTGTTGAGAATGCCATCAAGATTGCGCGTGCAGCGACCAAGCGTCCCGGCGTCATCGCCTTGAGTGGCGGCTTTCATGGCCGAACCATGATGGGCCTGGCCCTCACCGGCAAGGTGCAGCCGTACAAGGCGGGGTTTGGGCCATTTCCCGCCAGCGTCTACCACGTGCCCATGCCCGTACCGCTGCATGGTGTGTCGGTTGAGGATTCGATCAAAGCGCTGCACCAGTTGTTCAAGGCCGATATCGAGCCCGAGCAAGTAGCCGCCATCATCGTGGAGCCGATCCAGGGCGAGGGCGGTTTTTATGTGGTGCCCAAAGAGCTCTTTGTCGAGCTGCGGGCGATTTGTGATCGCCACGCCATTGTCCTGATCGCTGACGAAATCCAGACCGGATTTGCGCGCACCGGCAAGCTGTTTGCCATGGAGCACTACGGCGTGGTGCCAGATCTGATGACCATGGCCAAGAGTTTGGCCGGTGGTATGCCTTTATCGGCAGTTTGCGGGCGCGCTGAAATCATGGACGCGCCTGCCCCAGGTGGGCTGGGGGGCACGTATGCGGCCAACCCGCTTGCGGTGGCCTCAGCACTGGCGGTGCTGGAAGTGATTGCGCAAGAGAAGCTTGAGGAGCGTGCTGAGCGCCTGGGTCGAAAGCTCACTACTCATTTGGAGGCCTTGAGAGCCAAGGTCCCAGCCATCAGTGATGTTCGCGGTCTGGGCTGCATGGTTGCGGTGGAATTCGCCAAGAAAGATGGCGCACCCGATGTGGACTTCACCAAGCAGGTGCAGCAGCGCGCCCAAGATGCCGGCCTGTTGCTGCTCACCTGCGGTGTTTATGGCAACGTGATTCGCTTCCTGTTCCCGCTGACGATCGAGGAAGAGGTGCTCGATGAGGGCTTGGCGATTTTGACGCGCTCGATGACCGTCTGAAGTGGCGCTTGCCCACCCCCGCTCAGGCAGCGTGGACCTGTCTTGGCCGAGCAATCATTGGACGCAGAGCCTGGCGGACTTTGCAGAGGGTGAGCGTCGGATCGTTTACCGCAACTGACTCAGTCACAGCGCTGCTGCGCCAGCCTGTCCTTTGCCAAGGCCTTTTTGGCAAGGCCGCAGTGATTTTTAGTTGGACCAAACCAGGTAAATCAAGGGCATCAGGATCGATGCCAGCAAAACCTGCAAGCCCAACGCCAGTCCGGCCAGCGCACCGGCATCGGCATCCACCTGCATGGCCCGGGCTGCACCAATGCCGTGAGAGGTAGTGCCCAGGGCGAAGCCGCGCGCCATCCAGCCGGAGCGGTTGGTGCCAATGCCAAACCAGTCAAACAGGTACTTGGCGCTCAGGGCCCCGGTCATGCCGGTTAGCACCGCAAATACCGCAGCCAGCGCGGGTATGCCGCCAAGGTTTTCGGCAATGCCCATGGCAACCGGTGCTGTCACCGACTTGGGCACCAGGGACAACAAGACTTCAGGCGGCAAGCCCAGCAGCCAGCCGAGCAGCACGCCCGTGCCAGCTGCACAAAAGCCGCCAATCAGTGCAGCGCTGAGCAATGCGCGCCACTTGCGCATCAAGGTCTCGCGGCGCTGCCACATCGGCCAGGCCAGCGCAACCACAGCCGGACCGAGCAAAAAATGAATGAATTGGGCGCCAGAAAAATAGGTCTGGTAATTCACGCCTGTTGCAGTGAGCACCAACGTGATGCTGATGACCGACCACAGCACGGGGTTAGCCCAGGGCGCTTGCGCCACCCGGGTGTAAGCGGCTTGCGCCAGCACATAGACCACCAGGGTTGCTGTCAGGCCAAAGAGTGGCGTTGAGGACAGGTAGACCCAGAGTTCGACAAAATTAGCCATCACCAGGCTCCCGGTCAAGGTGTTGCAGCACCAACGCGGTGACGATCATGGCCACCCAGGTCGAGAGCACCACCACCAGTAACATGCGAAAGCCAAATTCACTGATCAGGCCCAGGTGCGCCATGACGCCCACGCCCACAGGGACAAACAGCAAAGACAGGTGGGATAAGAGGTAGTCGGCACAGGCGGCAACCGGGGTGCGGATCCGTTGCGATTGCAGCGAGCCGAGCATGAACAGCATGCCAATGACGGGCCCGGGGATGGAAAGCCCCAGCCCTTTGGATGTCAGCTCCCCAAGCGACTGCATGCACAGCAGCCAGACAAAGCCCTGTAAGGCTGTCATGGTTGCTGCGTGTTGGCTGTGGCGTGCATCCAATGGCCTAAAAGCGCTCGAGATCAGGGTGCGCCAGCTTGCCACCGCGCACCAGCATCTTGCCGTATTCAGCGCAGCGCTGCAGCGTTGGGATCACCTTGCCGGGGTTGAGCAAGCCTTCAGGGTCAAATGCTTTTTTCACAGCCAGCATTTGCGCGTTTTCTGCGGCGCTGAACTGCACGCACATGCTGTTGAGCTTTTCCAAACCAACACCGTGTTCGCCAGTCACGGTGCCGCCCATGGCCACACTAGTTTCCAGAATGTCTGCACCAAACAGCTCCGCGCGGTGCAATTCATCGGGCTTGTTGGCATCAAAAAGAATCAGGGGATGCAGGTTGCCGTCGCCCGCGTGAAAGACATTGCAGCAGCGCAAGTTGTATTTTTTCTCCATCTCGGCGATCGCAAGCAGGATATCGGCCAGGCGTTTTCGCGGAATGGTGCTGTCCATGCACATGTAGTCGGGGCTGATGCGGCCCGAGGCGGGGAACGCGTTTTTGCGGCCGCTCCAAAATTTCATGCGCTGAGCTTCGTCGCGGCTGACCGTGATAGCGGTTGCGCCACAGCCGCGCAGCACTTCGCTCATGCGGCCAATTTCTTCTTCAACTTCTTCGGGTGTGCCATCGCTTTCGCACAACAAAATAGCTGCGGCATTCAAGTCATAACCCGCGTGTACAAAATCTTCTACTGCAGCGGTCATGGGCTTGTCCATCATTTCCAAGCCAGCCGGAATGATGCCTGCTGCAATCACAGCGGCTACAGCGTCACCCGCCTTGCGCACATCGTCGAAGCTGGCCATGATGCAGCGCGCCAATTGCGGCTTGGGAACGAGCTTGACAGTCACTTCCGTCACCACGGCAAGCATGCCTTCGGAGCCGATGGCCACACTCAAAAGATCCAGGCCAGGCGCATCCAGTGCGGTACTGCCCAGTGTGACGGGGTCACCGGCCATGGTGAAGCCGCGAATCTGCAGCACGTTGTGCAGGGTCAGGCCGTATTTCAGGCAATGTACGCCCCCGGAGTTTTCACTGACATTGCCGCCAATGGTGCAGGCGATCTGGCTGGAAGGGTCAGGCGCGTAATAAAGGCCCAGTGGTGCAGCCGCTTCGCTGATGGCTAAGTTGCGCACACCACACTGCACCACCGCCGTGCGTGAAAAAGCGTCCATGCGGACGATTTGGTTGAATTTAGCCATAGACAGGGTCAGCCCTTGCGCGTGGGGCATGGCGCCACCAGACAGGCCTGTGCCAGCGCCACGTGCGACCACCGGCACCTTCAGGTCAAAGCAGCAGCGCAAAACCGCTTGCACCTGGGCCTCGCTCTCGGGCAAGGCCACTGCCAGCGGACGCTGACGATAGGCCGTTAAGCCGTCGCACTCATATGGCGTGGTGTCTTCCCTGTTCCACAGCAGTGCATGAGCAGGCAGCAGGGGTTTAAGGGCTTGTACCAGACGGCTTTGTAGGGCGGCTCGTTCGCTGGCTTGGACGGCGGCACTGGCAAGGGGCGCATTCATGGAGTCTCTCCAATAACAATGACCTGGACTCTATCGTGTTCAGGCGCGGGGTGGCGTGAGTATTTTTAAGCAAACCCTTGAAAACAGGTGGGGCTTTGGGCATTTGCACCCTGGCTTAGCTCCCAAGGGGCAGGTTGACAGGTAAGTGTGGTGGATGGTGCATGGTGTAATTCAGGCTGATTTTGAATGCATTCAGACCCTCATGCTTAAGTACCAGACGATTCCAGTGACACCATTCGCCCAAAACTGCTCGGTCGTCTGGTGCGATCAGACCTTGCAGGCTGCGGTGATCGACCCTGGCGGGGACCTGTACCAGGTTGAGCAGTTCGTCGCGCAGCAGGGTTTGAAACTGGAGCAGATTTGGCTCACGCATGCGCACATCGACCATGCCGGAGGCACGGGGGAACTCGCTGAACGGCTGGGATTGCCCATCATCGGGCCGCAGGAGGAAGATCAGTTCTGGATCAATGCCTTGCCCGAACAAAGCCGCATGTTTGGGTTTCCACAGGCCAAGGCCTTCACGCCAGACCGCTGGTTGCACGATGGCGACACCGTGTGCATTGGCCAGAGCGAGCTGCAGGTGCGTCATTGCCCTGGGCATACGCCAGGCCATGTTGTTTTTTACTCGGCGCAGGCCAAGCGCGCCTTTGTCGGTGACGTGCTGTTTGCGGGGTCGATCGGGCGCACGGACTTTCCACGCGGTGACCATGCCACCTTGATTGCCAGCATTCGCCAGCGCCTGTGGCCGATGGGTGAGGACACGGTTTTTATTCCCGGCCACGGGCCTGAGAGCACCTTTGGCCGTGAACGGAGAACCAACCCCTACGTAGCAGACGGGCGTTAGCAGACGGGCTGAGCGCTCAGGCCAGGCTTTTTTGTAGCCAGTCGGCGAAAGTTGCGCATTCCCATCGGTCCATGGCGCCGGTTCGCCAGCACAGGTAGTGCGCATGCGGGCTGGGCACGTGATGGCTGAACACCGTGTTGCTGCCCAGGTGCACCAGGGTGCCGTTTTCCAACCAGGGCTGCGCCAGTTTCAAGCGAACCAAAGCCACGCCCATGCCCGCAGCAGCGGCGTCGCACATCAGGCCGATGTCGTTGAACTGCGAACCCTCCAGCGGCTCGGGCCAGTTCTGTTGGTTGGCCGCAAACCAGGTGCGCCAGGGCTCCAGTGGCGAGCGCAGCAGCGCCGCACCTTCCAGATCCTGCGCCACTTCGAAGGGCCCGTTTTCGCGCACATAGCTGGGCGAGGCCAGCGGTGCGACGCTGTCCTTGGTCAGACAGAGGTGCTCCACATCGGCGTAGCGGCCCGTGCCAAAGCGCACCATCAGGTCGGCATCTTCGGCGACCACGTCAAGCAGTGGGATGGATACCTGCAGTGCAATGTCGATTTCGGGATAGGCTTGTGTGAACTGGGCCAGCCGTGGGATCAGGATGGCGCGCGCGAAAGTCGGTGTTACCGCCAGCCTGAGCTTGCGCTTGCCAGAGGTACCAGCCGCGCCAGGAAATCGTTGCAGCATGGCCAAGCCCTCGCGCACGTGCGCGAGGTACTCAGCGCCTTCTGTGGTGAGCGAAAAATCTGCACGCCCGAACAGCTTGGTGCCAATCATTTCTTCGAGTTGGCGCACACGATGGCTGACAGCGCTGGGTGTGACACAGAGTTCGTCAGCGCTTTGGGTAACGCTGCGAAGACGGGCCAGCGCTTCAAAGGTCAACAGACACTGAATGGGGGGAATGCGTGCACCGCTCATGGAGGCATTTTGGCACCGCGCCTGACCATGGCGTGGCGCGAGAGGCCGACCACTAGAATCAGCCGCTTCGCATGGGAGGCACAGGCCAGCATGTTGGATCGATGGGCGGTGCTGCCGCAATATTTTCTGCCTAAGCAGGCCCTCACGCTTTTAGCGGGGCGCGTGGCGCGGGCGCACATGGGCGGTTGGACGACGCGGCTGATCAACTGGTTTGTTCGCCGTTACGGGGTGGACATGCGCGAGGCGGCCCAGCCTGACACGGGTGCTTACCTTTGCTTTAACGACTTTTTCACACGTGAGCTGCGCCAGGGGACGCGCCCCATGGCGCAAGCCGATCTGGTGTGCCCGGTCGATGGTGCCATCAGCCAGTTTGGCGCAATTGACGGCGATCAGATTTTCCAAGCCAAGGGGCATCATTACAGTTGCCAGTCTCTGGTTGGTGGCGATGTCGATCTGGCGCGTCAGTTCGACCATGGCTACTTTGCGACCTTGTACCTGAGCCCAAGGGATTACCACCGCATTCACATGCCTTGCGACGGGGTGCTACAGCGCATGGTGTATGTGCCGGGTGAGTTGTTTTCCGTGAACCCCACAACCGCACGTGGGGTGCCAGGGCTGTTTGCGCGCAACGAGCGCGTGGTCTGTGAGTTTCTTGGGCCACTGGGGCCATTTGTGCTGGTCCTGGTGGGCGCCACCATCGTGGGCAGCATGGCCACCGTGTGGCATGGTCAAGTCAATCCACCTCGGCCTGGCACGGTGCGTGAATGGCGCTACGAGTCACAAGACGTGCGTCTGCAAAAAGGCGAAGAGATGGGCCGGTTTTTGTTGGGCTCTACGGTGGTCATGCTGTTTCCGCAAAACAGCATTCAGTTTCCAAGCGATTGGATCAGCTCTCGCCCGCTTTTAATGGGCGAGGCGATGAGCCGCGACTGAAGATTTGAAAATTTGAAGATTTGCAGACTTGAAGATTTGC